>JAQXTC010000234.1 GCA_029219285.1 Clostridiaceae bacterium | reverse complement strand
ATCAAACACTTCATCATAAGAACTTTCACTATCTAATGCAATAACATCTACTCTTTGAACCATAACATTTTTAACCTGCATATCTGCAAAATCAAAAACATTGTGTATCATTTCCTTTTCAACATCTTCAAGGACACCTTCTTCTTCACTTACATCCACCATTGTCTTTAGTTCTTCTTCCGTAATAAATGGTTCTGTAGCTTTTGGATCTGCTCCTACAAGTCTTATAAAAATACTTGAAATGCCAGTAAATATAGTAACAAAAGGTTTAAACAAAAATACACAAAACTTAATAGGTTTACTTACAAGCAATGATACTTTTTCTGATTTTTGCTTTGCAACAGACTTAGGTGTTATTTCTCCAAAGATAAGTATAACTATTGTCATAACTGCAGTTGCTACTGCTACACTGCTTTCACTGCCTCCAAAAAGCTTTGCAGTAACACTGGTTGCAAGTGCTGATGCTCCTATGTTAACTATATTATTTCCAATTAAGATTGCACCTAAAAGCTTATTTGGGTCTTCTAGAAGTCTCTCTACTAGTTTTGCTCCTTTAACCTTTTCCTCAACCATATGTCTAACTCTAATTTTACTAAGTGACATTAAAGCTGTTTCTGACATAGAGAAAAATCCTGATAATATTATAAGCATTACTAATAATATTATTTCTGTCGTATAGCTCGAATCCAAATATAATCACTCCCTAAATTTCTCATTTTTTATTTCATATTATAACATATTGTTTTTCATTTTTATACAATCTATCCATAAAAGCAAAATAGCATATTAGCTTGTAAGTAAAAAAATGATTTTTCATACTATTAACCAAGCTAATATGCTGTAAAATTATAATCTTTTCCTTATCTTACTTTTCAATTTCATTCTAATAGACATTAAATATATAAATAGTATAATTAATAAACTAGCCATTGCTAATGTCACTATAATAACGCTAATATCAAACCCATCTAAACTTTTAGAACCAAATAACTTATCAAAAGAGAGAATAATTCCATTAATTTGTGTACATCCCATTATAATGAAGAACATAAAATAACAAGCTATTATCCTATCTATCAACCCTATTCTTGATTCTCCATCTGTAAATATTTTTTCCTGTCCATTTGAATTCTTTTTGCAAAAATAATTCCAAGTACCATTGAAAAACTGCAATGAAGATACTTTTTCCCATCCGGCATCAATAAATAATTGATTATAACTATCATCATTTTCTTTATCTTTTATAAAATCAAGTTGATAACTATAATTTTCCGGATCACACTTTACGAATTCATATTTCGCTCCTGGAAAACTCATAGTAACGTTCACTAATTCCCAACCATTAGCTCTCATATCACATAAATACTTTTCTTCTTTTTCATACTCAGCTATTGAAAATCTCTTTTTCTCAACCTTTTTCTCCATCTAACAACACTTCCTTCCCATTTATATATAATTCTTTTAGCCTTTCAATTTCTGATTTAAGTAATTCCATTCCTTCTATTGTAATTTTATAATACTTTCTCTTATCTTCTTCTCCCATCATTTTTATAAGTGACGCTTTCTCTAATTTGGATAATGTACCGTACATGGTTCCTGGCCCAAGTTTTATTCTCCCTTTTGTAATTTCAAATACATGCTGCATTATTCCATAACCGTGTCTTTCTTTAGTAAGTGAAAGTAATATATAATATGCTGTTTCACTCATTGATGAAAAATTGTTTTTATTCATATGGCATTATCTCCTTCTGTGTCACATCTCGATATATCTCACTGTGATATAAGTATATCGCTTCTCGATATATTAGTCAAGTAATTTTTTTAGCCATACAGAAGTATTCATAAAGCTTAAATATTCCTTATATAGCCAATCCTTAATTATATATTTTTTCTTGTCCCCTTGTATCTTTAACTGTAACTTTATCAACTTTAATTATTGGTTGCTTAGTTCCTTCTATTGTTTCTTTTTCTATTGTTCCACTAACCTCAACCCAGGAATCTACCTTTGGTAAATCTCCTGAATATAATGCAATTATACCTACCATCACTTCATCATAATGATCACCATGATTTTCATCATACTTTCTTGCTACTGCAAATCCTTTATCAGAATTAATGCTTTGGACAATTCCTTCAACTGTTATTTTTCTTCCTATATAGTTATCTGTTTTTTCAAATATATCATTCATTTGAGATAGGAAAGTCTCATCTTTCACAATAACGTCTTTACCATCGTCTTCGTAGGTAGTTTGCTTCTTTTGAGTTGATATACTGCTTGATGAATTTTTAGTAGATACACTAGAATCACTTGATGCTTTATTTTTACTCTCTTCATTGCTATTACCAACAATAAAATACACCCCAATCATACCTACTATAAATGCAACTATAATAGAGCCTATGATTAATTTTCTTTTCATTTTTCCACCTCATACTATTTATAAACAAAAACGGCTTAACTATCATACTGTAGTTAAACCGCTTCTTAATTTTATTCAATGCTCCCAGCAGGAATCGAACCTGCATCTATCCCTTAGGAGGGGACTATTCTATCCATTAAACTATAGGAGCATAATCCTATTTACATATTAGATTTTATTATACAACAACTATAATGTCAATAAAAGCCAGCATAAAAATAGCTGGCTGCTTATTTATTTAATTACTTTTCTACATACCCTACTAAGCACACTTATTACTGGTACTGATACAACTATAAATGTACCAGCTAAAAGCCAATCATGTATACTTAATGATACAAATTCAAATACCATTTTTCCCATTGGTATAACAAAGCATGAAATAGAAGCTACAATCATAGTAACAACTAATACAAATTTCAATTTATTAAATGGCATTGAAACTCTAAACATAACCACTAAACTTATTCCTAAGAATACTAATGAGGCTAATGATCTAGAATATTCTATTGCATCTCCTTTTCCTACAGAAATATAAAATACTATTGTAGTAAATGCAACCATTATTATTCCATTAGGAATACTTCTCGTAAGTATTCTCTTTAAGAATCCTTTTTTCACTCTTCCTTTAGAAGGTCCCATAGCTAAGAATAAACCTGGTATTCCAATAGCACAACTTCCAACTAACGATGCCTGTATTGCTAAAATAGGATAAGCAAGCATTAATGCTGAAAATACACATCCCAATGCCACGAAAAACACTGTTTTAGTTAAAAATAATTCAGCAACTCTTTCTAGGTTATTAATTTGTTTTCTTCCTTCATGTACAACGTTTGGAAGGGCTCCAAAATCCGATTTCATAAGCACTAATTGCGCAACAGCTTTAGTAGCTTCCGAACCATTTCCCATTGCAAGTCCACAATCAGCTTCTTTTAATGCTAGTACATCATTAACACCATCACCAGTCATTGCAACAGTATGTCCTTTTGCCTTAAGTGCTTTGACTATGGCCTTCTTTTGATGTGGTGTAACTCTTCCAAATACATTATACTTTTCGATAACTTCTTCAAGCTCAGATTGATCTTTTGGCAAAGTTCTAGCATCAACATATTTCTCAGCTCCATATACTCCAGCTCTTTTAGCCACTGCTGAAACTGTTACTGGATTATCCCCTGAAATTACTTTAACTTGCACACCTTCATTTTTAAAATACTCTAATGTTTTTGGTGCCTCTTTCTTAATTACATCTTCTATTAGTATAAGCGCAGCTTCCTTTACAGGTGCAATTAGTCCTTTCTTTAAAGAAATTTGATCTACTTCTCCTAGTAAAAGTACTCTTCTTCCTTTTTCAGCTTCTTGTTCTATAGTTTCTTGAAACTCGCAGTATCTATCTCCCAATATTATTTCAGGGGCCCCCATAACCCATGCTCCATAACCTTTTAATATTATTCCACCCCATTTTCTTCTAGATGAAAATGGAACCTTTTCTATTATTGAAACATTTGGCGCTTCAGTATACTTTTCTAGAATAGCTTGTTGAGTTGGATTTTTACTTGGGAGATTATGAGATAATGCTGCAAGAACTTCATCAATTTCTTTCTTTTTTATATCTCCAATTTGAACTACATCTATAAGATTAAGTCTTCCTTCTGTAACTGTTCCAGTTTTATCTACACATAGTACATCAACTCTTGCTAATATTTCTGTAGCTGATAACTGTTGAACTAGTGTATCATATTGTGCAAGTCTAACTACAGAAACTATAAATGTAGCACTTGTTAAAAGAACCAAGCCTTCCGGAATCATTCCAACAACACCTGATACAACACCAATTAAAGCTTCTTGCCAACTCAAATGCGAAAATAATATCTGAGTTGTTGTTAATACAGCACTTAATGGTACTATTAGTATTAATAATAATTTTATAATTTTACTTATAGAATTTTGTAATTCAGAATTAACAATCTTAAATTTTCTTGCTTCATTAGCTAATTGTGATGAATATGTATTATTCCCAACTTTTTTAACTCGTGCATAGCCTTCACCTGTAACAATAAAACTTCCAGATAATATTTTGTCTCCTTCTTTCTTATAAATAGGATCTGCTTCACCAGTTAACATAGATTCATCAACTTCAAGTTCATCACCTTTTATAAGTTCACAATCTACTAATACCTGATCACCACTAGCAAGACATAATACATCATCCAAAACTATATCTTCAACTGAAACATCAACTTTTTTACCATCTCTTAGTACATTCGTATGAGCCATACTTAAAACTGATAATTTTTCTAATGTTTTTTTAGCATTAAGTTCTTGCCCCACTCCAATTATACTATTTACAATAATAACCCCCGCAAAAATAGCATTCTTTGGTGATCCGGCTATTATTACCAAAAGTGCCAATACTATGTTTATAGCATTGAATATATTAAAGAAGTTCGCTCTAATCATTTGTCCCAAAGTTCTTGAAGGTGCTGCAGGAATTTTATTTACTTCTTCTCTTTCAACTCTTTCATTAACTTCTTTTTGAGTTAATCCACATATATTACCTTCTATTTTGTATTTCTCTTTCAAATTTCTTGACTCCACATTATTACACTCCATCTAACTCTCCTGTATCCTCAACAAAATAGTTTATCTTACTATATATGATAAAATACTAATCTTAATATACTCTTAAATATTTCATATAAATTTGTTAAAAATTACTTTTTTATTTATTCTTAGTATAATATGCTACCCCCATGCAACCAGGTCCAACATGTAGCCCAATAGTAGGTCCAATAGATTGAATTGCTACAGGCACATTTAGTTCTTCGCTTAATCTTTTAGCTAATTCTCTTCCCTTTTCTTCACAATTTATATGATGTACAATCAATTCCCCTATGCCTTTTTCTTTAACATCTGATAATACTTTATTTACAATAATATCAATTGCTTTTTTTTGTGTTCTAACTTTATCAAAAACTGAAGTTTCTCCATCTACAACAGTAAGTATCGGTCTAATCTTAAGAATTGAGCCAAAAAGAGCAGCTGCGCCTCCTATTCTTCCACCCTTTTTTAAATATCTCAATGTATCAGGTGCAAATAAGAACTTACTCCTCACATTAACAGCCTTAATTGCATCTACAACTTCTTTGATAGATTTCCCTGCTGATGCAGCTCTTGCTCCTTCTAAAACCGAAAATCCCATCTCCATACAATTTGTTTGCGAATCAATTATTTCGATTTTAGCATTAGGATATTCTTCTAAAATCATATCTCTAACCAGATGGGCACTTGAATATGTTCCACTCATCTTTGACGATATAAATGTAGCCACTATATCATCACCATTTTCAACTATTTCTTTGAATATATTGGTTAACTCTTCAAGACTTGGCTGTGATGATTTTGGAATATCATCACTTTCTTCTAACATTTTATAAAAATCTGTACTATCTAAATCTAGTTCTCTATAGCTTTTATTATTTACAATTATATTTAAAGAACTTATTCTTATATCATATTTCTCAATTAACTCTTTAGGAATGTAACTAGTACTATCTGTTACTAACTTTATAGCCATATTATCCTCCTATTGTAATATATTATATATATACACAAAATTATATCATATATTGTGTATAATTAATTTACATTTTATTCTTCAATAACCTTCTTTATCTCTAATCAATATTGTAATATACTATTCTATATCTACAAAGATTCAAATTCAGAAAGGATTTTAATTTATGATAATAATAAGGACAATATATTTTTACACAATTGTTGTTTTAAGTCTTTGCATTGCACCTATAACACTTATAAAGATCAATTACTTAAAACGAAAGGGTAAGTTGGAAGAAAGAACTAAACTTATACATAAAATAACTCATAAGTGGGCTAAGTTTGTAATGAAACTTAATGGTAGCAAAATAACTGTTAATGGTTTTGAAAATATTCCTACAAATGAAACTGTTTTATTTGTATCTAATCATCAAGGATATTTTGATATTCCACTTTTAATGAGTATAATTGATATTCCTCATGGGTTTATAGCAAAAAAGGAATTAGAAAAAATTCCTGGAATAAGCATGTGGATGAGATACATAAACTGCATCTTTATGGATAGAGAAAATATGCGTAAATCAGCAACTGCAATTGTTGAAGGTATTAAACTTTTAAGAGGGGGATATTCTATGGTTATCTTCCCTGAAGGAACTAGAAGTAAAGGAAATACTGTAGCTGAATTTAAAGCCGGAAGTATGAAACTTGCTACAAAATCAAAATGTCCTATAATTCCCGTCACAATTGATGGCTCTTATAAATTATTAGAATCTCATAACGGAAAAATAGGAAAAGCACCTATTACTGTAACATTCCATAAACCTATTGATGCAACTAATTTATCTAAAGATGAATTGAACGAATTACACAATACTGTAAAAAACATAGTAACAAGTTCTCTTAATAAATAAAATAAAGGATTAGGCGAAAGCCTAATCCTTTATTTTTGAAGATTTTTTAATCCTTGATTAACTTCATCAATTGGCAAATTACCTTCTATCAATTTTTTTTCAGGAAATCTCTTTAATCTATTATAAAAGTCTATACCTATTTTTATCATCTCTTTAGATTTACCACTTTCCTCAATCATATCATATAGAATATCTTCAGCTCTATCTAATTTATTACTAACTTCATATAATTTGAAAATACATTGATTATCTTCAAGACTCACTTCATATTGTGAAACATAGTCTACTACTTTTATAGCATCATTCATATACTTTTCTTCTAGCGATTCTTCTTCCATATAGGCTTCATAGAAAGCTCTTAATGATTTCTTATACATAGAAAATTTATTCATTTCATCATCAAACTTTTCACTTACTTCTCCATATAATAAAAGAATTTCTCCAAGAGCAACATACCTTTCAGCATTATGTTGATTATCTCTACCCACTATATCTATAATATCTTGAATAGTTACCATTTCAACTGTATTCATATCTATACCCACTAAGGATCTAAGCTTCTTATTCAATGCTTCATAAGCTTTATTTTTATCTCCATCTATTAAGCTATGTTTTATTTCTTCAATAACTTCATTCAATCCATTTTCTAATTCTTTTTTATAATCTGTCTTTAACAATTCAAATCCCTACCTTTTATTGATACTACACAATTATAATATAACTAATATATGTCAATTATATAACAAAAATAGGAATTGGTATTGTACTTTATTATAAAAATGAAAAAGAACTGCTTCATATACCCATTTCTGAAGCGGTTCTTTTTCTCATAACATCTCTAATTCTCTACCATTAGTTGAAAGATTTATTTGTTTCACCAACTAACATATTAAAATTATATACTATAATTTTATTTTCTTGTGTCGAAGTAAGACAGAAGAAAAATTGTATTTTTATACATTATTGGTTCCACTATTGATATTATTCAAATATATTGGTATTATTTTAATATAAAATTAAATTAGATTTTATTTTTATTAAAAAGTAATTATTTTCTAAAAAAAAAATTTTATTAATTTCTTAATCAAATATCATTTTAATTTCCACTTTGAATCTTTTTGAATGAATTGATTAGCATTTAAATACCTAACTATCTCAATTCAGACATATTATTTCATTTTTCGTTCTGGTAAATGTCGATTCGTGTGCATTAAGTAATTCCTAACAACAAAATATTACAAATCCTTACTATCATATTATATCTCTCATTAATTTTTTATAATAAAAATGGAGTAGAATCATTAATCTACTCCATTTTATTTAATCCATACTTGCCCCAACTAATAAGTATAGATTATTTATCAATACTTTAAGCCCCAATTAATATTGCTTAATCTCTTCACTCTTCATTTGTAATAAGTTGAAGATTCACTAATATCTAACTAACTTCAGATAAATCAATCTTATCTTTATTTTTCCCTTTTGCATTAAGAATGTAATCAACTATTATTGCAATCGCTCCATCTCCAGATATATTTGTAGCTGTTCCAAAACTATCTTGTGCTGCATGTAATGCTATCATAATAGGTTTTTCTACTGTCCCAAATCCAAGCATTGTTTCTAATAATCCAAGTGCTGCCATAACTCCACCACCCGGAACCCCAGGTGCAGCAACCATCGTAATACCAAGCATAAATATAAATGGCATAATCAATGTAAATGTAGGTGTTTGTCCATTCATATACATAACCGCCATAGATGTAATAACTAAAGTTATTGTATCTCCAGCCAAATGAATAGTTGCACCTAATGGTATAACAAAGTCTACAATTTCTTCACTAACCCTATTTGATTTGGTGCATTTTGCTGTTACTGGAATTGTAGCTGCTGACGATTGTGTACCTACTGCTGTTAAGTATGCAGGAATCATATTCTTAAATAGTTTAAATGGATTTTCTTTTTTTATTGTTCCTGCTATAGAATATTGAAGTAAAATATAAAATGCTTGAAACGAGAATAAAATCACATATACTATTGCAAATGATTTTAATGTATTAAATATATCGCCACTATAACTTAAATTAGCAAACAAGCATCCAATATACACTGGAACAAAAGGAATCAAAATATTTTTAACAACCATTGTTACTACTGAACTAAATTCCTCCATAACCTTTAGCATTAAACTATTTTTAATCCTTGATAAGCCTATTCCAAAAATAAACGCAAGTATTAATGCTGACATAACACCCATAATAGCAGGCATATCCACAGTAAAAATAGGATCTATTGCCCCAACGCTTTCTTCTAATGATATATTTGAATCTAAAAATCTTGGAAGTAAAGCAGATCCAACTAAATATGCTATAAATCCTGCTAAAAATGTTGATATATACGCTAATACAGTTGTAATTAAAAGTCCTTTTCCCGATTTTTTGCCAAGTGCAGCTATACCTGGAACAATAAATCCTATAATAATTAAAGGAATTGTGAAACTAATAAAATTTCCGAATAATCCACTTAATGTAGCTGTTATTGTTATAGGAAATTCTAATTCTACATAATTACAAAGTAGCCCCAATGTTATTCCAATAGTTAAACATATAAAAATACGTGATATTAATGATAATTTCTTCATAAATAATAAGCCCCTCTTAATGTCTTTCCTCAAAACACATTTGTATCTCTCTGATACATACACTATAATTTATCTATTTGTATTTGTCAAATATATTTTTCCATTTTTTAATGTTTTTGTATCGGATTTATGTTATTATATTTGTATCCATTTACAGATTATCCCATACTTCGATTGTAATATTATCTAATATTAATTATCAAAAAATAATATTATTTTTTAATAATGTTTACTTATTAATAGTCTTTCAATTTAGAGGGAGCAATTATAAAATTTATAAAATTTATCTTTTCTTTCTTTATAAAAAATAGCTGTAAAAATAAATTTACAACTATTTTTCACCTTCAATTTTAGTTTTTAATATCTTTTACTGTTAATTGTCCCTACAACTCCCCATATGATAGCTTTTGCTAGAAGCAATATAGAAAAAATTATACCTATAGTTTTATACCCCAAAGCAAGAGATATTAAAGTACCAACACATTCAACGAATAGAAATATAGAATATACTTGACTATTAGTCTTTTCTCTAATGTATATATTTCTTTCCTCAGTTTTCTTAATCTCAATTTCCTCACATTTATCAGGTTTTTTCATTAGTAATATTATTTGAATCAAATTAATTGCTCCTACTGCTGTAAATGCACATCCAACTGCCAAAAACACAGAATTATTATCTTTAGTTATCAATAAATATATTAGTGCTCCAATTCCAACAATAAGGAATAAAAAATTCTCTACTAATTGTTTTTTCATATACTTCATACCTAGACCTCCTCAAATATAAATATATCTTCTATTGATTTTCCAAATACAATTGCAATTTTATGTGCAAGAAATATAGATGGATTATATTTTCCATTCTCCAATGCGATAATTGTCTGTCTTGTGACTTGACAGTTTATTGCTAATTCCTCTTGAGTCATCTTGTTTTCTTTTCTTAAGTCCTTTATTATATTTTTCATTTAATTAACTCCTTTAAAAAGTATAGCTAGCTTTACATTTTTAATTAAAACTATTCTTTTATTATCCAAAAAGTATAGTTCGCTTTACAATTTTAGTATAGCTCACTTTACATTTGCTGTCAATACTTGGAATGACAGTGTTAAAAAAATTTCCACTACATTAATTAATTTTTAATGTAGTGGAAATACTTATAACTTCTTAACAAATTCTGATTTTAATTGCATTGCACCAAATCCATCTATCTTACAATCGATGTTATGATCACCATCAACTAAACGAATATTTTTAACTTTAGTTCCCTTCTTTAATGCAGAAGAAGCACCTTTAACTTTTAAATCTTTGATTATTGTTACAGAGTCACCATCTTTTAATATATTTCCGTTAGAATCCTTAACAACTAATTCATCTTCAGCTTGCTTTTCTGACCCTGGAGTCCATTCATAAGCACATTCTGGACAAACTAAAAGACTTCCATCTTCATAAGTATATTCTGAATTACACTTTGGACAATTTGGTAAATCGTTCATAATTCATTTTCTCCTTTGTTTGCAAATATTTTGTGTTTATATACTAGCATACTTCTATTACTATTGACAAATATCACTTCTTAATCAAATATAGGATTTTCATTACTAATTTGATATAGGGCTCTAGCACCTTGTAGATTGAAAATATAACCTATTTCTGCGTATACAGCTCCTAGAAATATTTCTTCATTTGCAGTCCTTGATAACAAATAATCTCTATCTTCTGTATTTTGTTGAAATCTTTTTAATTTTATACTATCTAAATAAGTCAATATCGTTTGCCCAAACAACTCAACTTCTGCTGCCATGAGAGCTACCTTATCAGCATTTACCCCTGCATTTCTCCAGTATATTTCATTTTCATCTATACGGGCTTCTACTTCTCCATTATATGTTCCATTAGCAAATCTTCTTTGTCTTCTATTCAATCTATCTAAAGTTATTTCTATAGCTTCCATACTAGCTTGATATTCTAAAAGATATCCAACCGCTAAAAGCAGTTGAGCTTGTCTTTGCTGCTGTAATAACTGTAAATCTTGCATATCTTTTGCATTGTTTTTTATATATTCATCAATTATATTTTCATAACTATTCTGCTCGATATTATTTTCTATAGGTACCACCCCCTAATATAGTTGTTTTTTACTACTTTTCAAGACTATAATACCTATATTTTATAATATCTTTTTTCATTTATTTTGTTACCTATTCTAGTATCATATTTATTTCTCTCTCTTCTGGTTTTTTAATATATCCCACTTTTTTATACAAATTAATTGCATGAATATTACATTCATCTGCTGCTAAATATGATTTCTTAGCATCATATTTACTTCCGTAGTAAAGCGCTTGTCCCAGTAGTTGCCTACCAATTCCTTTATTCTGATATTTGGGATTAACTGCAATTTCTCTAATCCATAATGTTGCCCCATTAGGACTATTGTAACCGTAAACTCCCACACACACTAATCCCGCTATTTCTCCATTTTCTCTATGTATCAATACTGCATTATGCTTGCAACCAGCATTTACAGCGCTTGGTTCTTTATTTACTATCCATTTCTTTATCCATTCCTCTGTTTGACCTGTAAAACCTCTGCTCTGATTTCTACACGAAAGAGTTAGCTCTGATGCTTGTTTACATTCCTCTTCCTTTAAAAATTCTATTTCTTCACTTATTTCTAAGTGCTTTTTCTTGAAATAATCATAATTATAATATTCATTCCAGATAGCATACATAGTAAAATTATTATTCTTTAATTCCTCTACCCATTCTTCTGGAACAAATGTTATAAATCCTTTCTTATTTAATTTATTTATTTCTTCTATCAAAGCTCCAATATCATTTGCTGCCCAATGAAATTCATATAATTTTGATTCTTTGTTATAACCATATAGAAGTATTACTTTGTTTTTACTAACCACATCATAATCACAAATTTTCTCATATTCACTATAGTTAAGTGATGTATATTTATAATTACTTATTGCATTTTTTATTTCTTCAAAAGTTTTTCTTTCCATAATTACCCCCTATATTTGTATGCTTATTCATTTTATCTTAATTATGTAATATTATTGAACATGTATCAAGTGCTAATTGTCACTTTTGTGCATAGTAAACAATTACATTTTGTGAAAAATGCATATATAATTAAATCAAAGGGTAAACTATTAATAAAAGGGAGGATTTAGTATGAATAATAACTATAATTCCGAAAACGAAGCTTTTAATAGTATGCAGAAAAAAATAAGAAATACAATCGATAGTATGTTTAGAAACAATCAATTTACAAACACAACTAATACTTCAATAAACAATGATAATAAAGAGAACCAACCCAATTAATGGGAGGTTCTCTTAAATTTTATTTATCACTACACAGTCACTTATCTTCCTATAAACTTTAAAACCACGTTTTTGATACATGTTGTATGCCACTTTATTCTTCCCTATTACTATTAAACTTATTTTCTTTATACATTTTCTTTTTAGCATCTCTATTGACGTCTCTAATAACTTCTTTCCTAAACCCTGCCCTCTATACTTTTCATGTAATCCTATATCAAAAAAATCCCCTTAATTGTTTATTTTTAACTTATCTCCCATTTGTATTTTAAAACATTATTTATTTTCTGTCTATTTTTTTATAAACCTTTATTGTGTAAGTTTATTATTTATTTAAAAAAGAAGAGTTGCTTCAATATATGAACCAACTCCACTTT
>JAQXTC010000233.1 GCA_029219285.1 Clostridiaceae bacterium | reverse complement strand
AACAAAATATTCTTTATATGCTGAAAAGGCTAGATGTGAAGGATATAGGTGGGTTGGCGAGATATTTGATGAAACATCAGATAATGAAAAAGCTCATGCAAGGGAAGCATTTAATAGATATTTAAATAAGAATAAATGCACTGAGGAAAATCTTCGAGAAGCAGCTAAAGGAGAGGCTGAAGAAAGTAAAAAGATTTATAAAGAATTTGAGGATATTGCAAGAAAAGAAGGTTTTATTGAAATTGCTGACTTTTATAAAGAACTGCAAGAAGTAGAAGAAATTCATGGCAAAAGGTTTTTGGATTTAGCTGATAGGATTAAAAATAATAGTATGTTTGAAAGTGATGAAGTAAAACTATGGCAATGTATGAATTGTGGATATGTTTATGAAGGCAAAGAAGCTCCTAAAAATTGTCCTTTATGCAAGTATCCAAAATCATTCTTTAAACCTTATGAAGGCATAGAATAAGGAGTTGAAGTAAAAGATGTATATAAGGATACCAGAAAGTTATTTAATTCCAGTGGCTTCAAGTGATGGGATAATAATTGATGATATGTGTAGATGTGAAAACCATTCAAATTCAGATGTTGAAATAGTTCATAATAGTTCAGAACAGAAAAATAGGGAAGACGAAGAAGAAATCCTTGAAGAAGTAGATGAAGAATACGTAAATTTAGAATTGCAATAAGTATAAGTAAAAAATTCTACTGAAATTTAAAGTAGAATTTTTTACGTTAAGTAAGGAGTATTATATGGGATATCAAAAAGTTATTAGAAGTCACTATGAAGATTTAAATAACTTAAGTGTTCTCTTGAAAAATTATATTGATATTTATAGACTTTTAGTAAGTAGTACAGCAGAGCTTAATACAGTAAATTTAGCAAAGAGAGGAGAAATAAAAGAGGCTTTAGATAGGATAAATAGAGTAGGAGATTTAATTGATGATTTATTAAAAGTAATAAGTAAATGCGAAGGATCATATGTTAAGTATTGCTATTTAAAGAATCAAATAATAGTAGAAAATACTATGAAAGATGGAATTAAAACAGAGATACATGATGATTTAGAATATCATAATGAAAAGCGTGATGAAGAATAGAAAAATCCCCTTGCTTTAAGCAAGGGGGTTTTTAATTAAACTTTCTTTAAGTGTAAAGTACTTACTTCTAAGTATGACCCTAATATCATTAATAGTAATACTAAAAATACTGGTGCTTCTACGTATATAGTAACTATCTTAAATACAGCCAAGAAACATCCTACGATTGTTATAGGTACACCTGTAAATACTCCATCAAAAGTAGAAATATTATATCTAGCAAGTCTAAAAGCTCCACAAATAGGTAATAAAATTAATACTATAATTCCGAAAATTCCATAAGGACCTGATTCTTTAAGGCCACATGATACAAATAATAATAGAGCAGGTGCCACACCGAATGAAACTAAATCAGCTAATGAATCAAGTTCTTTTCCAAGTTCACTTGAAACATCTAAAAATCTAGCAACTCGTCCATCATATCTGTCAACTAATCCTGCTACAAGTATGAAAATACTTGCTGCCATATAATTACCTTCATGAGTTTGTAAAAGTGATAATATACCACAACCTAAGTTAATAAAGGTAAAAATATTAGGAATACAGCTTTTTTTCATAATATCACTCCTAAAGTTTTTTTATAATGAATAATTATATCATATAAATTAGTATAATATAAGTATAACAGATTAATTAAGCAAATTTTAAGGATGTTTTAAGTTCCTAAAGAAACATCTACTTTCTCGACAATATATGGAATTGATGATATAATCCTTTTTAGATTATATGTGCGGAGGGATGATATGAAAAAGGTTAGATTGATATATAATCCTTATTCAGGTGAGAATATAATATTAAATGAACTAGATATAATAATAGAATTACATCAAGAAAAAGGTTATCAAATTATACCGTATAGAATAGAAAGAGAGCACAGCGTAGGAGAGGCTTTAGATATAATAGATGAAAATTACAAATATATAATAGTTGCAGGTGGCGATGGAACAGTTGATTCAGTAGTAAATGCAATGATGGAAAGAAATATAGATTTACCAATAGCTATACTTCCGGTTGGAACTGCGAATGACTTCGGAACTTTTTTAGACATGCCTAGTGACGTTAAAGAAGCTTGCCAAAGAATACTAAATTCAGAACCAAAACCAGTAGACGTGGGTAGAATTAATAATAAATATTTTGTAAATGTAGCAAGTACAGGACTTTTTACAGATGTATCTCAAAAGACAGATGTTAATTTGAAAAATACTATTGGAAAGCTTGCATATTACTTAAAGGGAATTGAAGAGTTACCTAATTTTAGAAAGTTAAAGGTTAAATTAACATCTAAAGAAATTGAATACGAAGGGGAAATGTATTTAATATTAGTATTTAATGGGCAAACAGCAGGAAACTTTAAGTTAGCAACTAGAGCAGATCTTACAGATGGATTTCTTGATGTAATAATGATTAAAGCTGTGGCTATTTATGAGATTCTTCCGCTGTTTATTAAGATTTTAAAAGGAGAACATTTAGCTTCAGATAAGGTTATTTACTTTAAAACAAAGGAAATACTTATTGAGTCTCATGAAGATATTGTTACTGATATAGATGGGGAAAGAGGTCCGGATTTTCCTCTTCATATTGAATGTATACAAGGTGGAATAAAAGTTTTAGGAATAAAATAAATTTTAAAATAATAATAATAAGTAATACAAAGTTGTTTATGGAGGGCAAAAAAAATGAATTTAGCCTATTATACTTTTATATTACTTATTATTTTTTTGCTTTTTTTATTAATAAATAAAAATTTGAAACTATCACCCAAAAAAATAAGAATTTATATTACTACCGTAGGAGTATTGTTTATATTAAGATATATAGGTTTATTTTTATTATGTGTTTTAAGAGATTCTGGACTAGTTTATAGACTTAAATATATATTATTCTTAAATCATATTACAATTCCACTTATGGTAATAGGATTATCGTATGTCTATTTAAGGTGGGACAAACTTACATTTAATGTGAATTATATATTAGCGTCTATACTAATAATATGTTACGGCATTGAAATATACTTTATGAAGGCAAAGGTAACCTTAGATATAAATTATGGATATATTGTTAATATTACGAATAAAAATATTATATATTTATTTCCATTAATCATGGTAGGGATATTACTGGTTTTTTGTATTTATTTTTTTGATAAACCTAATAATAATAAAGCAGGTATGATTTATTTGATTTTAGGACTTTCAGTAGTAATAATAGAAAATATTATTTATTTAGGAGGAATAAAGATATTTCCCTATCCTATAATTGGAGATGGTATTTTTGTATTTATCATGAACTTAGCAGTAAATACATTTAAAAAATTAAGAATTGAAAATTAGAAAATAGTATAAGAATGCAGGAATGAGGGAGTAAATTATTTAGGAGAGTGCCATTTTAAAGAAGGGCCTAGATTATATACTATCATTTTTGCATTCTTTAATTATTTTTATGATTTATAATAAGGAATATCAATGATTTAGTATAAAAAATCTTTTACTTTATTTGTGTGTTATAATATAATGAATGTTGGCTAATAGAAAGAGATAAGTATATTTAGCAAGATAGTTTATCTATAATTAAGTATTATAAAAGGTGGTGTAATAATAATGGAGGGTGGTCCTCATTTGATGGAAAATGACAAATTAGGTAGTACGATTTCTAGAGGAAACCATACATTAGTATTATAAGATAATGAGATTTCCTCTAGAGTATAGGAGGTAAAATCACAATGAAAAGATTATTAGTTCTTTTATATACTGATATTTTAGGAAAAAAGATTTATGATGAATTTAATGATGTTCTTGGTGAGCTTAAGGATGTTTATGTAACAACAGAAGATGGATATCCAAGAGTTATAGGATATAAAGTGAGAAAGGATGGTTCAATATTTCACTATGAGTTTAAAAATATAAACTTTTATAGAAATGGAGAAAGTGTATTAATAAAAACTATAGGAAGTAGAGAAATATTACCGAGAACTTACTCATACCTTTTATCAGAAAATCTATTAGATAGAAAAATCGTAGATATAAATGGTAAAAAAGTTGTTAGAGTTGATGATTTAAGAATAGCAGAGATTGCTGGTGAATATAGAGTAGTAGCTGTTGAAACAGGAGCAGCTGCAATGTTTAGAAGAAGAAGGATACCTAAAGTTGGTAAGTTTATATATAAGGTATTAAAGAAAGATTATGAAGATAGAGTTCTTATGTGGGATGATGTAGAATCTCTAGAAATGATAAATAATAATTTGCAATTATCTGTTCCGTATCAAAAGTTATCAACACTACATCCAGCAGATCTTGCTGACATATTAGAAGATCTTGATGATACTTCAAGAAAAAAAGTATTTGAAGCATTAGATGAAGACTTAGCAGCAGAAACTTTTGAAGAAATAGAAGATGAATATAGAGGAAGTATTATTAAAGACTTGTCAGAAGTAAAGACTGCAGAACTTCTAGAAAACATGGATAATGATGAAATTGTTGATCTTTTAGATGAACTAGAGGGAGAAGAAAGAGAAAAGGTTTTATTCAACCTTGAAAAAGAAGATGCGGAAGAAATAAAAGAGCTTTTAAAATATGAAGATGAAGCTGTTGGAAGTTTAATGAGTAAAGAATTTATTTCTTTTGGACTTAATGTTACAGTAGCAGAAACAATAGAAATTTTAAAAGAGATGCAGCCAGATGAAGATGTTATGTATTATATTTATGTAACAGATGAAGAAGGTAGAGTAAAAGGCATTGTTATTTTAAGAGACTTAATATTAAATGATGGTAATGTAAAACTTAAAGATATAATGGAAGAGAACATTGTAACAGTTCGTCATGACGATTTGATTGAAAATGCAATTGAAAAAGCAGCTAAATATGATTTGTTATCTACACCAGTTGTAGATGAAGAAGATAGATTAATTGGTGTTATTTTAATTCATGATATTATTGATGAAGCATTCTACCCTCTATGGAAAAAGAAGTATAGAAAAAATGATAAATAATTTTCAAAAAAAGTATTGACTTTTTTTGGATGAAGAATATAATAATAGTATAAATTAAAGTTTAGTAAATTACTCAGAATTAAAAACTATGAAGAAGGAAAGTAGTATTAAGGAAGATTACAGAGAGAAAAGTATTGCTGAAAGCTTTTTATCCATAATTAATATGAAGTGCCCTTTGGAGTTGAAACCGGAAATTTAGTATGGTTTTTCGGGTCTGCCCGTTATAGCAGTAAAGCATGTTAGTGCTTAACAAAGAGTGGAATTTAAAAAATTCAATTAGAGTGGAACCGCGAAATAGTACTTCGTCTCTATAATGTTATAGAGATGGAGTTTTTTTTATATTATTTTTTATTTTGGAGGTATAAAGATGATTTATAATGACGCAATACAATTAGTTGGGAATACACCTATTTTAAAGGTTAAAAGTTTAGTTGGGGAAGAAAGCGCAGAGGTTTTTGTTAAGCTTGAAAAGTTTAATCCAGGTGGAAGTGTAAAAGACAGAGCAGCTCTTGGAATGATAGAAGCAGCAGAAAAACAAGGATTATTGAAAAAAGGAGATACTATTGTTGAACCAACAAGTGGTAATACAGGTATTGGACTAGCATTTATAGGAAGACTTAAAGGCTATAATGTAATTATTATTATGCCAGATAGTATGAGTAAAGAAAGAAGAGATCTTATTACTGCTAATGGAGCAAAACTTATCTTAACAGAAGGAAGCAAAGGAATGAAGGGTGCTATTGAAAAAGCATTAGAATATGAAAATAAAGAAGGGTATTTTATCCCACAACAATTTGAAAATATAGCAAATCCACAAAAACATTATGAGACTACAGCAGAAGAAATTTACAATGATATAAATGATTTAGACTATGTAGTAGCAGGAGTTGGTACTGGTGGAACAATTACAGGAATAGCAGAAAACTTAAAGAAAAAAATAGATACACTAAAAGCAGTAGCTGTTGAACCAGCTTCATCAGCTGTAATATCTGGGGAAAAACCAGGAGCTCATAAAATTCAAGGAATTGGAGCTGGATTTATACCAGGAGTTTATAAAGGTGAATTTGTAGATGAAGTTATTAAGGTTACTGATGAAGATGCATTTAATACTGCAAGAAATTTTGCAGAAAAAGAAGGTATATTAGTTGGTATTTCTTCAGGAGCAGCAATATATGCAGCACTTCAAATTGCAAAAAAAGTTGGTAAGGGAAAGAAAGTGTTAGCAGTGGCTCCAGATGGTGGAGAAAAGTATATCTCAATGGGTTTATATGAATAAATTCATTATTGTTTAGGATAAAAGGAGTTGTAAATTTTGTTCAAGAATTTAAGACATGATTTAGATAGAGTTTTAGAGACAGACCCTGCTGCACGAAGTAAAATAGAAGTATTTATATTATATCCTTGCATTCATGCAGTAATTGCATATAGAATATCCCATGCATTGTATAAAGCAAGGTTATTCTTTCTTGCAAGATTGATATCTCAACTTTCGAGATTTTTCACAGGAATAGAAATACATCCAGGAGCTACCATTGGAAAAGGATTATTTATAGATCATGGTATGGGAGTAGTAATAGGAGAAACTGCTGAAATAGGTGACAATGTGACTTTATATCATGGTGTTACATTGGGAGGTACTGGTAAAGATAAGGGTAAAAGACATCCTACTTTAGGTAATAATGTAGTAGTAGGTGCTGGAGCCAAGGTGTTAGGTCCTATAAATATAGGGAATGATGCAAAAATAGGTGCTAACTCAGTAGTTCTAAAAGATGTACCAGCTGGAGCAACAGCAGTTGGCATTCCAGCTAAAAATATTATAAGAAATGATGCAAAGGTAATAGAGATAAGTGTAATTAAGGGCAAGAAAAGAAAAATTTACAATGATATGGTTATATAATAGTGTTAAAGAGGTTAATTACAGCAAGTAATACAGGTTGTTTGTTGTTTTTGACCTCTTTTTTGAATTTTTTATTTAAGTAGAATATAATTAACTAAGAATAATTATTAAAAGGGAGTGATGGAGAACAATGCTATCATCATTTACAGTTAAATTATTAAGTATACTTCCAGAGGAATTAACCTTAAAACTAGTGAAGAAAAAAGTTAATGGATATATAAAAAAATATGCTAATTTAAAAGTTGAGGGGCTTGAAGAATTAAAGAATGAAGAGGGACCATTTATTTTTGTGTGCAATCATTTAAGTAATTCTGATGGATTGGTTTTAGACCATATATTAAAGGAAAGATATGATCCTATATTTGTGGCTGGAGTAAAATTGTCGAAGGATCCTATAACTAACTTTGGTATAAAAATTGTAAGAAATATATTGGTAAAACCTAATAGTGCAGATAAGGAAGCTATTTCTAAGATGGTCAAATCAGTAAGAAATGGGGACAATCTCCTTATATTTCCTGAAGGGACTAGAAGTAGAACAGGTGCAATGATTGAAGGAAAAAAGGGAATAGTATTAATAGCAAGAATGGCTAAAGCAAAAATTGTACCTATAGGAATGAGTGGTACAGATAAACTTCTTCCAATAAGTAAGAGTGATGATATGGGTGGCGAAAGTTGGGGATATTCAGATGTAACAGTTAAATTTGGAAAGCCTATAACTCTTAGAAAAAAGTTAAAGGAAGAAGATAGACATGAATTTGAGGATGAATGTCTAGAAAATATAATGAAGTCAATTGCTAATCTTTTACCTGAATGTTACAGAGGAGTTTATAAATAATGAAACCAAAGACTAAAAAAATTTTAGAAGTATTAAAGGAAACTTATCCAGATGCAAAGTGTGAATTAAATTATGAAACGCCTTTTCAGTTATTAGTAGCTACAATTTTATCAGCACAGACTACAGATAAGAAGGTAAACGAAATAACTGAAACTTTATTTAGAGATTATCCTGATTTAGATTCTTTTTTGACATTATCTAATGATGAGCTAGAAGAAAGAATAAGACAAATAGGTCTTTATAAAAATAAATCAAAAAATCTTATATTAATGTGTAGGCAACTTAAAGAGAAGTTTAATGGTGAAGTTCCAGATAATATGGAAGGAATAACATCACTTGCAGGTGCAGGGAGGAAAACAGCTAATGTAGTGCTGTCAAATGCTTTTGGAGTACCATCAATAGCGGTTGATACTCATGTGTTTAGAGTATCAAATAGACTTGGGCTTGCAAATTCAGATAATGTTCTTGAAGTAGAAAAACAACTTCAAAAAGAACTTCCTAAGAGAGAATGGTCTCTTGCTCATCATTTATTGATATTCCATGGAAGGAGATGCTGCATTGCTAGAAAGCCTAAGTGTGAAATTTGTCCAGTAGAACACTTATGTAAGTATAGGAAAGAAATGAAGAAAACCACTTTATAATTATTTTAGTCAAGTAGTGGTACTTAACCGAAAACATCCTATAGAATATAATGAAAACAACGATAGAGCTATTTTAGGAGGATATAATTATGAAAATCGGTGTGGTTATGGGAGGAATTTCTTCAGAAAGAGAGATTTCATTAACTAGTGGAAAATCAATAATGGAGAATATTGATACTAAAAAGTATGATGTAGTACCAATTGTTATAGATAAAAAGGAAGATATAATAAATAAGGTTAATGGAATAGATTTTGCATTATTAGCATTACATGGACAATTTGGAGAAGACGGAACAGTTCAATCAGTTCTTCAAACACTAGGAATACCTTACTCAGGATGTGGTCCATTAAGCAGTGCAGCTTGTATGGATAAGGATGTAACAAAAAGTCTTTTAAAAGCTGCAGGTGTTAGAACAGCACCTTGGATTAATGTTAGAGAAGGACAAAAAATTGATTATAAAGCAATTGAAGAAATGGGTTATCCAGTAGTTGTAAAACCAACTCATGGAGGATCAAGTGTTGCTACATTTATAATAAAAGAAGAAAGTGGCATTGAAAACGCAGTTAGAGCTGGTTTTGAATGGGATACAGAAGTTATGATTGAAAAATTCATTAAGGGAGAAGAAATAACATGTCCGATAATGAATGAAGAAATGTTCCCAGTAGTAGCTATAAAACCAAACGCTGAGTTTTTCGATTTTACTGCAAAATATGCTGATGGTGGATCTTCAGAATTTGTTATTCAATTAGAAGAAAATCTACACAAAGAAGTTGAAAAAATGGCTTTAGAAACTTATGATGCGTTAAAATGTGCAGCTTATGCTAGAGTAGATATGATTATAACAGAAGAAGGAATTCCATATGTTTTAGAAGTTAATACTTTGCCAGGAATGACTAAAAATAGTCTTTTCCCAAAGAGTGCGGCTGGAAAGAATATTACTTATAGTGAACTTATTGATTTAATAATTGAGACTTCTTTAAAAGTAAATAGATAATTAAGTTATAATATTAAACAAAGAATTAAGGATATAATCAAAAAAGGTTATATCCTTAATTCTTTTATATTTAATTATTTTAAAGCATTAAGAAATTATTAAGGTGTTCTATCTTTTTTAATTAATAAGTTCAAAGTAGAATTAACCTATAGAATCTGATATGCTTAAGTAAAATGGAAAAAAGTGTGGAGGTTATTATGGAAAAGATATTAATTGTTGATGATGAAAAGGAAATAAGAGATTTAGTTGAGATATATTTAAAAAGTGATGGATATTCTACTGTAAAAGCAAAGGATGGCCAGGAAGCTTTAGATATTTTACAGCAGAATGATGATATAGATTTAATGATATTAGATATAATGATGCCTAATATGAGTGGTATAGAAGTGTGTGCCAAAATTAGAGAAGAAAGAGAAATACCAATTATAATGTTATCAGCTAAATCTGAGGATGTAGATAAAATATTAGGATTAAATATGGGGGCAGATGACTATTTGACTAAACCATTCAATCCACTAGAATTAGTAGCTAGAGTTAAATCACAACTTAGAAGGTTCTATAGATTAAATCCAAAGGTTACAACAAGTCAAGTTGAGGATAATGGAACTGTTATTTCAATAGATGATTTAGAAATAAACCTTGAAACTCATGAAGTTTTTATAAGTGGAAACCAAGTAAAATTAACTCCAACTGAGTTTGATATCTTAGTATTATTGGCGAAAAATAGAGGGAAAGTTTTTTCTATAACAAATATTTATGAAAGTGTTTGGAATCAAGAGTTTATGGAATCCGATAATACAGTTATGGTTCATATAAGAAAGATTAGAGAAAAAACAGAAGAAAATCCAAGAAAACCAAGGTTTATAAAAACTGTTTGGGGGGTTGGTTATAAAATTGATAAATAGTGAAAAGAAAAATGGATTTTTTAGGCGAATTAGTGAAAAGATTTTAAGAGGAATTTATAATAGCAGATTACTAAAGCCATTTAGAAAGTATATTGATGCATTAAGAAAGAAAATAGAAAAAAGTATAAGATTTGAGCTTATGGTTGTAATTGGTATATGCTTTATTGTTTCATTTTTATTTTATGGATTTTTAAATGGAATAATGAGGCAGGAAAAGACTAGTGCTAATATAACTTATAATTATAATTCCATAGAAGTTAAAGCGAGAGATTTTGTGAGTAATATACAATCAGACGCTAATAAAAGTATAGAAGCAGAAGAAGTTAAAAAGATGTTTACCTATTATGGTGATTCACGAAAGGTTTATTTAACTGATTTAGATGGTAATGTATTATTAAAATCTCAAAATGTAAGCGAAGATAAGGTGGATATTTTTGCAGTTATGTCTACTACTACTAATATTGATGCAGATATGAATAAAGGTAAAGAAATAAAGTATATTTATCCAGTATCATTAGGACAAAATAAATATTATTTAGTTTATTCAGATGTACCTGAAGCTGTTATAAAATATGATAATTATACAGTAACAAATTCATTTTTAGCATTAATTTTAAGCTGTAGCATTTTTATAATAATATTTATAATTATAACCAATAGAAAAATGAAATATATGGACCAAATTGCTGATGGTTTAAAAAGGATTGCTAAAGGTGATTTTAATCACAAAATACCTGAAATAGGAAATGATGAAATAGGAAATCTTGCAACTAATATTAATATAATGTCTACGGAGATAAGTAATAAAATTGAAGCAGAAAGAAATGCAGAAAAGACTAAAGCTGATCTTATTACAAATGTTTCACATGATTTAAGAACTCCTCTTACATCCATAATGGGGTATATAGGTCTTGTGAAAGATGGAAGATATGAAGATGAAAAGACTATGAAGGAATACTTAGAAATTTCCTTTAACAAAGCTGAAAAATTAAAGTCGTTAATTGAAGATTTATTTGAATATACAAAGCTTAATAATGATGGAATAAAGATAAATAAATGTAATGTTAATATATCTGGTTTTCTATTCCAGTTAGTAGATGAATTAACGCCAATATTTGATGAAAATAATATAAGTATAATCAAAAGTATTTCAAATGAAAAAATAATGGTTAATGTTGATCCAGATAAAATGGTAAGAGTATTTGAAAATTTATTAACTAATGCAGTTAAATATTCATATAAACCAGGTAATATAGTAGTAGGAATTTATGAAAATGAGGATTATGTTACTGTTGCAATAAGAAATAAAGGTAAGAATATACCGCCAGAAAAAGTTGCAAAATTATTTGAAAGATTTTATAGAGTTGATGAATCAAGAAATGCTCAATCAGGAGGTTCGGGTCTTGGACTGGCCATTTCTAAAAATATAGTAGAAATGCATGGAGGTCAGATTTGGGCTGAATGCTATGGAGAAGACATAAGCTTTTATGTTAAGTTAAAATGTATAAAAAACTAAATAATTAGTAACTTTTTGGGGTTCAAATAAATATTCTAATAAAGAAATAAAATTATTCTTGGAGGATATATGCAGAATAAAAATCCCAATAGTTTATTTGGAATAGATATTAATGAATACACTCAAGGAGTAAATTTCTCAGTGCTTGCAACCCAAATTGATTTTTTGTACTTAAGGTCATCAGGTTCGGCTACAGGAAGATTTAGAGTAGATAAAAAGTTTTTTGCATTTGCAAAGGAATCAAGAAGTTATGGAATACCAGTAGGAGCATATCACTTTGGTGTACCATCTTATGATTTAACAGATGCAGATAGACAATGTGATGATTTTATAAATGTATTGCAAGAAGGGTTCGGCAATAAAGATTACGGAGATTTATTTCCGGTATTAGATATTGAAACACCAACGGATAAATCAATTTCAACAACTACATTGATTAATTGGATTGATAGATTTAGAAAGCGTTTTGAGAAAAAAACAAGAAGAAGATTAATGCTTTATACAGGATCTTTCTTTATTTCTCTTTATAATAACTTCAATGTTCCAGGAAAAGGCTTTCCCCTAAAGAATATGCCTTTATGGATTGCTATGTATACAAAGATTCCAGGAAATCCACCATATCCAGAAAATCAAGGTGGTTGGACCAAGTGGAGGATATGGCAATTTAGTGAAGATTTAATTGTAAGTGGTGTTGGCAATCCTGTAGATGCCAATTGGGGACCTAATAATATAGCATTATTAACTCAACCAAGCATAGTTTCGGGACTTAAGGCAAGGGAAGAAGGTAATGACATAGTAGTAACGTGGAATAAAGTAAATGATATAGATTTGCTTGGGTATAATATATTTGTAAATAATTATTGGATTGGAACAGTAGACAAGGAAGATACTAAGTTTGTAATTAAAAAGAGCAGTTTAGATATTCCAAAAGGTGGAGAAATTTCTATAACAATCGAAGCTTTTGACTATGATGGAGAAACATCGAAAAAGAGATCTAAAGTAGTATTATATAAGTAAGAGTACAAGGGATACATCTAAAAAATAGTTATTTAGATGTATCCCTTTTAAATTTTAATATATTAGAAAAAAATCGTGGGAAAATTTAATAAAAATGCAACATTATTTTAGTATGTTATGTCTTATAATTTATATGTGTATAAGATATAATTAAAAGACATGAGGAATGACGAAAGGGGAGGAACAGGTGCAAAAAAGAAGCGAAAAATCTCAAAGCAGGAAGCAAAAAGCAACAAAACATAAAAAGATAATATATATGTCTATTGGTGCTATTATTACATTGTTATTATCAATAGGAGGAGCATATTTAGTTTATGGAAATATGCTAGTTAAAGAATGGGAAGGTAAAATATATCCTGGAGTTGAGATTGAAGAAATAGATTTAAGTGGGAAAACAAAAGAAGATGCAGAATTAAAAATTAAAGAAAAGTTATCACAGGAATTATCTAATAAAAAAATTAATGTAAAAGTTGGGGATAAAACTTTTAATTATACATATGCAGATATTGATGCCAATTTTGATGTTGAGGATACTGTTGAAAAAGTATTTGAATATGGTAAAGATGAAGATTTTTTCAAGAAGATATCATTAATAAGAAATAAAGATAATGAAAAACATAATTTCAATATGAATGTTTGTTATGATGATAATAAAATAACAGAAATTAAAGATTACATAAAAACTCAAGTTAATATTAATAAAAAAGATGCAGAAATATCAATTTCAAATGGACAAGTCAATGTTTCAAAGGAAGTAATGGGATATAAATTGGATGAAGAAAATTTTGTATCTGATTTTAAAGACGCAATTAATTCAGATTTAAAATCGAAAACTGATCTAAAATATGAATTAATAGAAGATAAACCTGCTAAAACTTATGAACAACTATCTAAGGTTAAAGACAGATTATCTACATATTCAACTACTTATACTATTGGTGATAGAGGTTTTAATTTAGAATTAGTTACTAAAAGCCTTAATGGAAAGGTATTGATGCCTGGAGAGGAATTTAGTTATTCAGAGTTTACTCAAAGCCTTAGAGGTCAATATAAAGATGCAGGTGGATTTATAAATAATAAGGTTGTTCAAGTTGAGGGGGGAGGAATCTGCCAAGTGTGTACAACATTATATAGAGCAGTAATGAGAGCTAACATTAGATCTGTAGAAAGACATAATCATAGTTCTAAAGTTGGTTATGCAGAACCAGGACTTGATGCAACTGTTGCTTGGGGATATTTGGATTATAAATTTAAAAATACTTATGATTTTCCTATTTATATTGAAGGAGTAGGTGGCAATGGTACTATAACATTTAATATTTATGGTGATAAACAAGGATTAAATGGATGTACTTATGATGTAGTGGCAGAAGATTTAGGAACAGATGCACAGGGTTATACAAGAGCTAATTCATATTTTGTGACATACAAGGATGGAAAAGAAATCAATAGAGAATTTATAGCAAAAGATACATATGCTCCATTAACAACAAATTAGGAAGTTAGGTATAAAAAGAATGGCAATAAAAATGATTTGTATAGATTTAGATGGTACTTTATTTGGAAAGAATCATTGTATTTCTGATAGGACGAGACAGAATATAAAAAAAGCATATGAAAAAGGTGTAAAAGTTATTATTACTACAGGGAGAATTTTCATAAATGCAGCACAAGTTAGAGAAAGCCTTGGAATAAATTGTCCGATAATATCATCTAATGGTGCAACAATTATTGCAGAAGACTTAAAAACTGAAATTTTTAATGGCTCTTTTGCAAAAGAGCAATGTTTAAAGCTTGCAAATCTAGCTCAACAATATAAGGTGACAGTTCATTTTTATACAAAAGATAAAGTTATAGCAAATAATTTTAAAGGGTTAATTTTAGCATGGGGATATAAACGTAGAAATAAGCATAAGAAATATAAAATTAAGGTTGGCAAGTCTTTTGGTATAAGGACATTACAAAAAAGAATTAGTGATTACGGCAACGAATTTGTTAAGTGTGTTTTATATTCTAGATATGAAGATAGGATAGAAAAAATGATGCAAGAAGTAAAAAAAGACGACTCCTTTAATATATGTGGAGCTGGAAAAAATTCGGCTGAAATTACATTGAAAAATGTATCAAAAGGAAATGCAATTAAAATTTTAGCCCAAAGGCTTAAAATAGATCAAAAAGATATTATGGCTATTGGAGATAATGAAAATGATATGCAGATGCTAAAATATGCTGGAGTTGGAGTGGCTATGGGAAATGCCGTTAATGAGGTTAAAGAAATAGCAGATTTCATTACTGATACAAATATAAATGATGGTGTGGCAAAAGCTATTGAAAAATATGTGCTTTAAATAAGTAAAGAGCATTCAGTCTAAATAATTAGATGGGTGCTCTTTCATTATAATGAATTAAAAAACTTTGACTAATAGTATGACTGTGTAGTATTATTTTTGTATTGTAATAGTTTATTAGTTGCTTTATATGGAGGAGATAATTTTGAATTTTAATATAGTATTATATCAACCTGAGATACCACAAAATACAGGAAATATTGCAAGAACCTGCGTATTAACAGATTCAAAATTGCATTTAATAAAGCCTCTTGGCTTTGATTTAGATGAAAAGCACCTTAGAAGAGCAGGATTAGATTACTGGAAGGATTTAGAGTTAGAAGTGCATGAAAGTTATGAAGCTTTTATGGAGAAGTATGGTAATGAAAAAATATTTTTAGCTTCAACTCATGGAGGCGAGCATTATGATGAAACTACTTTTCATAAAGGTGATTTTATAATGTTTGGAAGAGAGTCATCAGGAGTACCTGAATATGTACATGAAGCACTAGAAAATATAAGAGTCCCAATGATAAAGAGCAGTACAAGAAGCTTAAATTTGTCTAATACAGTTGCAATTATTGCATATGAAGGGTTAAGACAAATAGGTTTCCCTAATATGAAATAAGTAGAGGAAAAGGAGCAAAAATGGAGAAGATTAAGATTATTACAGATAGTTCAGCGGATTTACCAAAAGAAATATTTGATAAACTAGACATAGAAGTTTTACCATTATTGATTAACTTCGGAGAAGAAAGCTACCATGATGGAGTGGATATAAATATTGATGAATTGTTCAAAAAGATGGAAAGTAGCGATATTTTCCCAAATACTGCTCAAGTAACACCAGTAAGATTTGAAGAAGTATATAGAAAATATTTAGAAGAAGGTTATAAGATAATATCAATTCATTTATCATCAGGTATGAGTGGCACATATCAATCAGCATGTTTAGCTAAAAGTATGATTGAAAGTGATGATATTTATGTTATTGATTCTAAAAATGTTACTTCAGGACTTGCTTTAGTGGCTTATAGAGCTGCAATTTTAAGAGATTCGGGAAAAACAGTACAAGAAATAGTTGAAGATTTAGAGGAAAAGAAAAACTATATTTGTTCATCACTATGTTTTGAATCATTGGATAATTTGGTAAAGGGCGGTAGAATACCTAAAACTGTTAGTGTTGTAACAGGCGTATTAGGAATAAAACTTATCTTAGAAGTAAAGAATGGATTAATGGCTGTAAAGGATAAAGTTAGAGGCAGCAAAAAAGCTGTTAAGAGAATTATAAAAGATATAGAGGAATTTGAACCTTTAGAAGGAATGCCAGTAGTTCTTACAAATGTAAATAATAAAGAAGTTCATGAAGCTATAAAGGAATATTTAGATAATAATAATATCGATTACCTTATGGCTGATGTTGGTTGTACGGTAGGAATTCATTCTGGTAATAATGCAACTGGTGTATTCTTTTATTCAAAGAAAAAATGTGATTAAGAAATGAAAAGGAGCAAAGAAATTTGTATCCTTTTCTTTTTATAAATCAGTGAAAATGTATACAATACTTTTTGAGGAAAAAGGTGATAAAAGTGGAAATAAACTTAAGGCAAAAATTATCTCAGCAACAGAAAATGGTTTTAACTCAAAAAATGCAACAGTCTATAAAAATATTACAGATGCCAATTAATGAGTTAAGAGATTATATTTATAAAGAATTTGAAGAAAACCCTGTTTTAGATTTAAAAAAAGACTTTATCGAAAAGAAAGAAAATAATAATGAAAATCTAAAAGAATATGATTATAAGGAAATTGTCAAATATTTTGAATTCGATAATTATGGATCACAAAGTTATGAAAATTATGAGGATGCAGTATCACCATTTAATTTTATTTCAGAAAAAAAATCATTAAAAATATTTTTACATGAACAAATTTCAGAGTCTAGTAATGATGAAATAATAGGTGAGATAGCTCATTACTTAGTTGAAAATCTGGATCATAGAGGATATTTAGAAATAGATATTGAGGAAATATCCAAAGAGTTAAATATTGATATTGTGACTGTAGAAAAAGCATTGGGATTTTTTCAAAATTTAGAACCTTGCGGTATAGGTGCTAGAGACATTAAGGAGTGTATTTGTATACAATTAAGGCATCTTAACATAGATAATGATATTTTATTTGATATTGTTGAAAATTATTTAGAGGATATAGCTGAGAATAGGTATAAGAATATTGCTAAGAATTATAAAATATCAGAAAAAGAAGTGCAAAAGTATTCAGATATAATAAAAAAATTAGAACCTAAGCCTTCAAGAGGATTTTTTACAGGCGAAGATGTGAAATTTATTATGCCTGATGCTGAAATTAAAGAGTTTAATGGTGAATTTTATATAATTATGAATGATAGATTATTACCTAAATTAACGATTAATAATATGTATAAAACTATTATAGCTAATAATGATAAAAATAATGTTACTAGGTATGTACAGGATAAAATAGATAATGCTCTATTTCTAATTAAAAGTATAGAACAAAGGAAAAAAACATTACGAAAAGTATTAGAAAAAATAATCATTAAGCAAAAGCCATTTTTAAAACATGGGACAAGCTATATTAAACCTATGACATTAAAAGAAATATCAGAAGAAATAGGAATGCATGAATCTACAGTTAGTAGAGCTATAAAAAATAAATATGTTTTAACTTCATTTGGAACAATAAAAATTAGAGATTTATTTATAACTGGATTAACAAGAGATAATGCAGAGGAAGAAGTTTCTGTAGTTCAAATAAAAAATAAAATAAAAGAATTGATAGATTTAGAAGATAGAAAAAAGCCTATGTCTGATCAAGTTATTAGTAAAATTCTAAATGAACAAAATATGAATATTTCAAGAAGAACTGTGGCAAAGTATAGAGAGGCTATGGGAATAAAAGCTTCTAGCAAACGTAAAAGAATATAACATATTTGAAATAGTATACTCCAATAAAAAAATAAAGTATAAATGTTATAGTATATAGTTAAATCTATACATTTTAAGTAAAATTAATTATAAAAATTTATAATTAAGTCTTTTAAAATTCACTTATTTACTTTATAATATACATGTGGGACGAAAATAAATTAACCGGGACATAAAAAACCCCAAAGGAGTGTTAGAGTTGCAGGAAATATTAAGACTTCAAAACAAAATAGTTCCTGAACTTGTAGGAGTACTTGAAAAAAGGTACAATATACTAAGGACCATTTATTATAATCAACCTATTGGAAGAAGAATTTTATCAAATCAGCTTGCACTAGGTGAAAGAATTGTAAGAAATGAAATAAGTCTTTTAAAAACTCAGGGGCTCATTGAAATAAATACTCCAGGTATGACAATAACTAAAAGTGGGGAAGAAATAGTTAACAAACTTAAAGAGTTTATCCATGAAATAAAAGGACTTTCAGAACTTGAAAGTCAGGTAAAAGATATTCTAAACTTAAGACAAGTTATAATCGTTCCAGGAGATATTGAAGAAAACCCAGTAATAATTAAAGAACTAGGAAAAGCATGTTCAAATTATGTGAAAAATATTATTAAAGATGATATGATAATTGCTTTGACTGGTGGTAGTACGTTAAAAGAAGTTATCGAAGCTTTTCCAAAGCAAAATAACTTTTCAAATATTTTAGTTGTTCCAGCAAGAGGCGGTATGGGTAAAAAGGTTGAAACTCAAGCTAATACATTAGCTGCTTCATTAGCAGAAAAGCTAAATGGGACATATAAACTTTTGCATATTCCAGAAAATCTTTCTTTAGACATCCTTGATAGTCTTATAAAAGAAAAGGAAATTAAAGAAGTAGTTGATTGTATTAATAATGCAGATTTATTGATGTATGGAATAGGTAACGCTGTTCACATGGCTGAAAAGCGAGGTGCAAATGAAGAAGAAATTAATAGACTTAAAGGTTTAGGAGCAATTGGAGAAGCTTTTGGATGCTATTTCAATAAGGAATCAAAAGTTGTTTCCCAAACAACACCAATTGGCATAAATATTAAAGAAGCAAGAAAAATTAAGATACATATTGCAGTTGCTGGTGGAAAAAATAAAGTAGAGTCTATTATATCAACTCAACGTAATAATGTTAATGGAATCCTTGTTACTGATGAGGCAGCAGGACGAGAAATCTTGAGGCTTTTAAAAGGAGACATTAATTAATTATTTATATTTTTTAGTTTATAAAATTTAATTTTATAAATACAATTTTAGGAGGTAATTTTACAATGGCAAATGTAAAAGTAGCAATTAATGGTTTTGGACGTATTGGACGTCTTGCATTCAGACAAATGTTCGGAGCAGAAGGTTATGATGTAGTTGCAATCAACGACTTAACTAGCCCTAAGATGCTTGCTCATTTATTAAAATATGACTCAGCACAAGGTAGATATGCTTTAGCTGACAAAGTTACAGCTGGAGAAGATTCAATCACAGTTGATGGTAAAGAAATCAAAATCTACGCTAAAGCTGATGCTAAGGAACTTCCATGGGGAGACTTAGATGTAGACGTAGTATTAGAATGTACAGGATTCTACACTTCAAAAGCTAAGGCTTCTGCTCACATCGAAGCAGGTGCTAAGAAAGTTGTTATATCTGCACCAGCAGGAAACGACCTTCCAACAATCGTATACAGCGTAAACGAAAATACATTAACTAAGGAAGATACAGTTATATCTGCAGCTTCTTGTACAACTAACTGTTTAGCTCCTATGGCTGATACATTAAACAAGTTAGCTAAGATTAAGAAAGGATACATGACTACTATCCATGCTTACACTGGAGATCAAATGACTCTTGATGGACCTCAAAGAAAAGGTGATTTAAGAAGAGCTAGAGCTGCAGCTGTTAACATAGTACCAAACTCAACTGGTGCTGCTAAAGCAATCGGATTAGTTATCCCAGAATTAAACGGAGTATTAGACGGATGTGCTCAAAGAGTTCCAGTTCCAACTGGTTCATTAACTCAACTTATCGCTACTGTAGAAGGTAAGGTAACTGAAGAAGACGTAAATGCAGCTATGAAAGCAGCAGCTTCTGAATCATTCGGATACACTGAAGAAGAATTAGTTTCTTCAGATATCGTAGGAATCACTTACGGTTCATTATTCGATGCTACTCAAACTAAGGTTATGGATATGGGTGACGGAACTACTCTAGTTAAAGTAGTATCTTGGTACGATAACGAAAACTCATACACTAGCCAAATGGTTAGAACAATTAAATACTTCGCTGAATTAGCTTAATTAGTATTTAATAAAAAGGATATTTAGAGCTTTTTAAAGCAATCTTATAAGATCCTATAAAGGGTCCGGTCTCTAAGGCATACTTATAAGACCGGACCATTTTTTAAATTATAAATAAATTTTTTGAGGTGAAAAGAATGAACTTTAACAAGAAGACTATAGAAGATATCCAAGTAAAGGGTAAGAAAGTTTTAGTAAGATGTGACTTCAACGTACCATTAAAAGATGGTGTTATAACTGACGAAAACAGATTAAACGGTGCATTACCAACTATAAAGTATTTAGTAGAAAATGGTGCTAAGGTTATCCTTTGCTCACACATGGGTAAACCAAAGGGAGAACCAAAGCCAGAATTATCTTTAGCTCCAGTTGCTAAGAGATTAGGCGAAATGCTAGGAAAAGAAGTTAAATTTGCTGCTGATGACAACGTTGTAGGAGATAACGCTAAAGCTGCAGTTGCAGAAATGAACGATGGAGATGTAGTTTTACTACAAAACACTAGATATAGAAAAGAAGAAACTAAGAACGGTGAAGAATTCTCTAAAGAATTAGCTTCACTTGCTGAAGTATTTGTTAACGATGCATTTGGTACAGCTCACAGAGCTCACTGCTCAACTGTTGGTGTAACTGACTACTTAGATACAGCTGCTTGCGGATACTTAATCCAAAAAGAATTAAAGTTCTTAGGAGATGCTGTTGAAACTCCAGAAAGACCATTCGTAGCTATATTAGGTGGAGCTAAGGTTTCTGATAAGATCGCAGTTATCAACAATCTTTTAGACAAAGTTAACACTATCATCATCGGTGGTGGAATGGCTTACACATTCTTAAAAGCTCAAGGATACGAAATCGGAACTTCATTAGTTGAAGAAGATAGATTAGATTACGCTAAAGAAATGATCGCTAAGGCAGAAGAAAAAGGTGTTAAATTCTTATTACCAGTAGATCACAGAGTTGCAACTGAATTCAAAGATGTAGCTGCTACTGTAACAGAAGATCAAAACATTCCTGCTGGAAACATGGGATTAGATATCGGACCTAAGACTGAAGCTTTATATGCTGAAGCAGTTAAAGAAGCTAAGACAGTTATCTGGAATGGACCAATGGGAGTATTCGAATTCGAAAACTTCAACAAGGGTACAATTGCAGTAGCTAAGGCTATGGCAGATTCAGATGCTACTAATATAATCGGTGGT
>JAQXTC010000232.1 GCA_029219285.1 Clostridiaceae bacterium | reverse complement strand
TATCATCAGAAATTGATAATGATTTTGATGATAGCTTTTCAAATCCATCATCCTTAACAACATTTTCTATTTTGACTTCAAAAGGTAAATTTTAATTACTTCGTATCTTTCTCCATCAATAAAACTTTGATGAATTTCTTTAACTATTTGAAGATTGTTATTTTCAATATACGCTACATATAATGATGGCAGCATAAAAATAAAATATCCTATCAAAAGCAGTATCACGACTATTGAAACAATACAACTGTACCCAAAAGTTTTCTTTGAAAGATTCATTTAATCTATCTCCTTATTGTATTGATAGCCTACCCCTATTACTGTCTTTATATAATTTTTAGGTAGTTTCTTTCTTAAATTTTTTACATGAGCATCGATTATTCTATCATTGCCACAGTATTCTTCATCAAATATTTTAAGAATAAGGTTTTCTCTAGAAAAAACTTTATTGGGATTATTATACAATGTATCAAAAAGAAGAAATTCACTTAATGTTAGTCCCAAACTTTTATTATCAAAATAAACTTCATAAGAATCTTCTTTAATTAATAAACCATCCTTTTGAATAGGCTCTATTTTATTAGCTAGTGTCCTTCTTAATACTGCCTCTACTCTTTTAATTAATAGAAGAGGTGAAAAAGGTTTTATTATATAATCATCGGCATATAAATTAAAGGCTTTCAATTGAGTTGTTTCATCTCCAAGAGCAGTAAGCATAATTGTTGCCATATTAACTTCTGTTTTTTTAATATACTCAAGTACATTAAAACCACTTCCATTGGGTACCATTATATCTAGTATTGCTAAATCGAATTTATCTTTTTTTAGCATATCTATGGCCTCATCTTCTGCTTGTACACAAACAACTTCGTAATTATTCATTTTTAAATATTCAGATGTTACATCTTGAATTGTCGGCTCATCTTCCATAAATAATATTTTTATCATAATTCATCCTCCGTCCTTACCTTATTATACATTAAAAAGGATAATTAAGGTATTTTCACCTTAACTATCCTTTTATATGAATAATATACACCTATATATATTCTATAGCTTCAATTACATCATCTAAATATAACTTCACAATTCATCCTTTCGTTTATATTTTAGTAAATTATTTATTTCTACTAGTATTATATCTTTTATAACATCCAATTAATATAGTAATAAATGAAGTTAATATCATTATTACTGTAAATACAATTTCAAAAATAGAATTAGAATCATAAGTTTTAGTATGATGAGTAACTTTCGCATTATCAGATGGAATTGTATTAGTATCAGGTTGATCTGGTACTATATTTTGTATTTTTTCATCTTCACAAGTGAAAATCCAATCAATCTTACCTATAACATTGCCTTTATCCCAGGACTTTGGAATATGAAGTTTAGCTTTTAAAACGGCATTAGTGTCTTTCTCAAATTCGCCTAAATAAATTGTATCACTTCTAAATGTTTTTGATTCAGAATCCAAGTGTTGAATTGGGCCATTATAGATAGTTTCAATATTACCACTTTGATCTTCTTCACTTACTTCTAAAGTACATTTTGATAATAATTCATCAGAAATATCTTTTTCCTCTTCACTATTAAACTCATCAATAGACGTATTAGCTGCATACATATATAAATATATCTTTTTGCTATTTAAGTTTGAAATATTTATATTTTCGACTTTTTCATCTCCAGGCTTCAATCCCTTAAAATTCAAAAACAAATCATCACCAGGTAAAGAAATGAATTCTTCACTATCCTTCATGAAATAAACATTACTTTCAATCTTAGTTTTACTTTTTGAATTATCATTCGCATTATATTTACGGTTATCAGCAAAACTAAATAATTTATCATTATTCTGATTGTTAATTTGTATATCACCCCAATTGATAATTTTACCATTATCTATTGTAGGCTGAAAATTATCGCTTTGAATTGCTTCTGCACTTACAATAATATTGCCTTCAGGTGTAATATCTTTAATACTATCATATTTTTTTGACAATTTAAATGAATCAAGTAGATCGGAAGTTTTCTCCCCTGGCTTTAATATTTTTTGATAATAGTAATAACCATCTTTTCCATCAACCCAATCTTTTTTATTAGGGAAATTAATATCAATTAGTTCCGTATCTAGCTCTGGTATTTCATTATCCTCATTATCCGTCCATGTTTTCTTCAGATGAATTCTTACGTATTCATCATTTGAGCCATTATTTTCTGCGAATACTTCCTTAGCAATTCTTTCTCCTGGATAAACATTGTCTGCTCTAGTATAGATATCAATAAGATTCACACTAACATTTCCAATTGTAATAACGTTAGTTGTCTTCTTTTCCGCATGAAAGGCAGCATAACTTATTCCAACTGAAATTAAACTAACTATGCATAGAGGTAAAAAGATTTTAACTATTTTTCTTTTCATATATTACACCTCTTTCTTGCATCCTAAAATTTAAACAAAATTTTATAAAACACTATTTGGATCTTTTCCTTCAATCATTAAATCTAGAGCTTTTTTAGCTGTTGCTTTATCTACGCTATCCTGTACACCGTAAGCTTTAACATCTATTTTAAATGCCACTGGTGTACCTTTAGTATATTTGCTTGTATCGGAAGTATAAGTTGGTATGTTTTTATTAACTATTACTTTATCAAATATCACATTTTTTTCACCTTTATTCATAACCTTTAAATCTGCAACATCTGAAGAATTAGTATAATAATATACAAAATCATCAGTAGTAGTCCATTCATTATTAAATGCTAGTGATTTATCTGAAACTTCTGCACCATTTAAAAAATATACATGAGCATAAGTGTTTACAAAATCACTATAACTTACTTTTTCATCATCTGAATAAACTCCATCACCATTTTTATCTGCATAATAGGAGATTGTTGATGCAACATATTCATTTTGTGAACTATCTATTGGAATGTCTACTGTTGGATCTTTTGGAATAACAGAACCAGGAGCAAAGTGACTAGCTTCACCAGTTTGTTCAAAGTGTGGTTCTTTTAATTCAATCTTTATATCACCACTAGGAGTAAAAGTATTTTTTACTTTATCAGTTTGGGCTGTTAAAAAAGCAAAAGTTGCCCCAACTGTAACCCCTGCTGCTACAGTTAAAACAGCAGCAGGTTTTAATATTTTCTTTAATTTTTCATTTTTTATCATGATAATATACCTCCAGATACTTAATTATTCTTCATTAAATTTAATAATTCAGATTTTGCTTCACTTGTTTCGATATTATCAGCTTGTACAGCAAATCCTTTAGCTGTTATATTAAATTTAGGCATACCTTTTGCAGTAAAGGAATTACCATCCACATCTTTAATATTTATTGTATTTGTGATACCATCTGCATTTTGTAATTTAAGTTCAGTATTGATTTTAACAAAATCAAAGATTCTATCAGTAGTACCATCTTTAGGTACAATTTTTAAATCTGAAGCATCACCTTTATAGTAAAATCTATCGTATATTCCATGTTCACTATCATCCTTTGAAAGAGCTGTCCAAGAAGGATTAAAACCTTCTTTCACTGTAGAATCTGAATCCTTATAATATACTTTTGCTACCTTTGAAAATTCTGCATAATCAACTTCATGCTCTACATCATTTTCATCATTTAATACATAGGCTAATTCTAATGACATATACTCATCATTATGAGTTGTAGATGTTGTATTATTTGTTAAATATGGATCTTTTTCGATGAATTGATTTGCAGTATAACTTTTAGCATCATTTTCACCAAAATGACCATCTTTGTTTTCATCAGACTTCCAATTTGGTTCATCAATTTTAACTGCAATATTTGAAGAAGGAGTAAAAGTATTCTCAATTTCATCAGTTTTAGAAGTTAAAAATGCAAAAGTTGCACTAAAACTTACAGCCACAACAGCAACAGTAGCAATAATCATTTTTATTTTATTTCTAGATATTTTCATTATAAATCCTCCACATAAAGATTATTAAATAAATTATATTTTTAAAATTTAATTCCCCAAGCTTCATAAGCCTTACTACATTCTATAGAATCAGCCAAAACGCTTACTTCAATATATTGACCATCCTGTAGCTTATCTAATGTATTTTGATTTACTTTTATATCATTGAACAAATTGCTAGTACTTTCTCCCGGAGATACAATTTTTTTATAATAATAAAAATCTCCTTTCTTTTCCCATAACGAATCCTCATTATACTGAATATCTAAGTCTGGACATATGCCTTCATTACTTCCATCTTCATTTCTAATTATTCCTACAATTTTTGCTCTTATATACTCATCCTTTGTTCCTTTATCTGGATTATTAAAGGATGCACTTTTATTTGCTGAAAGTTTACCATCAGAATTTATAATATATGTGTTTCCATTTGGTTCATTTATGTCAACATCTGTATAAGTCTTAGGAGAAAAAACATTTTTAACTTTCTCAGTTTCTTTTTCTAACAGAGCCATGGTTATAGCGCCTATACACAAAATAATTAATGCTATACTAATTATTATTCTAAAAAAAGAATACTTCTTCATTTAATCTCTCCCTTCACTAATTAATATTCCTTTCTCTTTTTTAGTTACAGAATTTAAAACACTACTAATAAAAAGTAAACTTCCCAAGATAATTAATATTAAAATCTTACCTTTAACTTCAGCTAATTCAGCTACAATAAAACCTAATAATGGAATACTAAAATTAGATGCTTTCCCAATAATATTATTAGCATACATAGTTCCATCTTTTACATTATTAGCATCCCCCTTAGTAACTATTGATTTATTGTCATAATCTATATCAATAATTCTATGGGAAACAATAATATTGCTTTCTTTAAAAGTTACAATATCGCCAACACTAAGTTCATCGAAAGAAATATCTTTAACATATATCATACTACCGACATTATATTTAGGTTCCATACTACCAGATATAACTGAATAAGGCTTGTATCCAAATAACCTAGGTAAAAATATTAAAATCAACAGAACAAAAATTATGGAGTAGGTACAAATGGAAATAACTTTACTAATTGTTTTTAAAACTTTCATATATCTCACCTTTACTTAATTAAAATATTAGTTTCTATATCAGAATCACCTTCTGGAATTTCGTTATGTGGTTTATCTGAATATTTTTTTATATTTTGAAATTCTACAGTAGGAGTTTTAATAATGTTATAACCAAGATCTATATTTTCCACCTTATTATTTGAAGTTTTTGAAGAACCTTTAATATCAATATTTACGCCTTTACATTCATATTTCCAAGACCAATCTGTATCTTCAATTACTTCATAATAGCCTTTAGGTAAATTTTTAATGACTTTTTCTTTACTTAATCCATCATCATTATTAAAACTAATTACTTCATTGAATTCATTTAGTAATTTTCTATTTTCATCATCACATGGTTTATCATATTGCTTAATTACAAATAAAAAGGTTTGTTTTACATCAGTTAAACTGGAGTATTTTTCATTACAAGAGAAATCTTCATTATCTCTGTAGTATTTATCATCAATTGTTTTTCTTATAATAATATCATATACTTCATTAGCTGGACCATTAATAAAGGTAGAATCATAATCCACATCACTTTCAATAGTTCCAGTTGCATTTGTAGCATCTTTCAATTTGTATTTTGAATTTGTATTAACTTCTTCTATGATGTAGTTTGTTTCTATTGGAATTCCTTTAATAGCAGCTTTTTCACCAGCCTTTAAAGTGATTTTTCCATCATTTGCTCTTCTTTCTTCACCACCATTAACTGAATAAATGAAATCATACGTACTATATTCTGAATCCTCACTTCTTCCAAATAAATTCTTGAATTTTACTTGAAATGTAAAGTCATCATTCTTAAAATCATCAAATCTGTTTTCAACATATTTATCTACCTCTTTACTAATATTTAAAGTTCCAGTTTTAATGGTATTTATAAAATCTAAATTCATTAAAGATAATAAAGAAGTACTATATCCCATTTTAAGAGGTCCGGTATCGGTTCCAAAAATAGTATAATTATTAAAACCACCCGTATTGTTAATATTTGTACCAACATTTATTTTTGTTTCATATCCATAGAGGTAATTTTCTTGAATTCTATAATTACTATTAAACTCTATCGAATTTAAAAATCTAGCATTTTCATTATTCATTAGCATAAACTTACCATTACTAATTTTTAAATCAGTAGAATTATTTTTTAAATAATTAGTGTTGTCTAAGCTAGTTTCATAACCGCTATCATCAAATTTAGTAAAAGTAAAATTAAAGTTGTCATTAGAAGTTAAGTTTTTAATTCTATTTTGTAGCCCCTGATTGACTCTTGAATAATCAACTTCCTTGGAAGTATTTATTAAATTATTATTTCTAAAGTTATATCTAATTTTCATATTTGATTCAACCATACCTCTCTCCATGTAAAAGAAAGATAATTTATGTTCTTTTGTTTCATCACTAAAATCTAAACCCAAATCTTTTAATTTTACTTCTGATCCATTTTTAACTGATTGATTTAAATTATCACTTCTTGGATTGTCAACTATTCTATTAACCTTTGAAAAAGACTTTGAAGAATTAAAATTAATCAATCCACAACTTTTCTTATGATTTCCACCAATATCAAGTACTAATTTATCATCAATAAATACCCAAACATCATCATCACCAGTAAACTCAAAAATGACATCATTTTTATTACCTTTTGAATCTGTAATAATGCCACCCTTAGGAATATTGAAATTAATATCCATCCTTAATCCAAAACCAAAATTCAACTTAGATCTACTATCATCAACTCCATCTGTGTTTCGATTATTAAAGGGAAAGAAGCCAATATTATCTCGTGAATTTTTTGTTACCATTGTATGATTAGCATCCCATACTCCATTAGTACTAGCGTTATTTGAATATTGCAAATTACCACTATTATCTAACCAGACATTATCTTTCCCATTTGTGCTATCAAATTCATAATAATTAATTTCACCATATTGGGTTTTTCTAAATGGAAACTTTGTATTTACTACTCTTCCTATAGGTCTATTATTTTCTGTAGTATTTTTCAAAAAATTCTCATTAAAATATGGCATTTCAGTGCCATTTTGTGTGATTTTGCTGTTGGATAATCGATTATCCACCAATCCTTGCACGGCAGCAGTCATATCATTATTATTTGCTCGATTAGGACTCCAATGAAAGTTATTTAATGCTTGACCTCTCAAACTATAACAATTTTTGTTGAAATCTCCAAAATATAATGGATACTCTATACCATTATCTCTTGAGTAGTTTGATATTTTTGCATTTAATTGCTCAAATTCATAATGATTATAACCAAATGCTTGGTTCTCTCCTTTATAGTAATTATTTAAATTACCTGTTTCAATTTCAGAATCACTTCTGTAATCATATAAAGCTACTGGTACAGTATACATATTATCGTCATCGGTAGTAATATAATTATTATAATCTTTGCAATACGCTTCTTTCGTAGATAAAGATGTTATTAAGAGTAGTGAAAAGATAATAGCAAATGATACTTCTCTTAGTAATAGACCTTTCTTCACATAACCACCCCTCTCATTAATTACCATATTTTACCATTACCTATCTCTTATATTACCATAATATTAAAATATGTCCACTATTATTAATATTTTTTTTAAAATTATTTAATTTTTATTTTATTTATACAGGAACTTGTACCTAAGACTTGTATATGTGTGTAATAATTAATCTTATTAGACTATTTGATGCAAAATATACAAAAAAGAGTCGAAATATCTTTCCACTCTTTTATTAATTAAACATTATTTTATTCAATATCTTCACTGGTTATCTTTATAATTTCACTTTTATCATTAATATGATGACTTATTATTCTACTAGCCTGTTTCATTTTAATGTCTTCAAATAGTTTTCTAACACTTCTACCATTGCCAAAATTATTACTTTTCTCTTCAATCATATTATTAAATACAAATTTCAGCTTTTTATTAGCTTTTCGTGAAATTTTATAGTTTTCTTTTATGCATAACATTCTAAAAATTTTGAAAAGCTCCTGACTATTATAGTCTTCAAAATCTAGCTTAAAATTTATTCTACTTTCAAGACCAGGATTTAAATCCATTAACCTTTGCATTTCTTTAGTATACCCTGCCATAATAACAATAAATTTATCTCTATTATCTTCCATCTCTTTAATAAGCGTAGCTATTGCCTCTTTACCAAAGTCGTTTGCTGTATTACCATTTAAACTATAAGCTTCATCAATAAATAAAACGCCACCATAAGCTTCTTTGATCTTTTCTAAAGTTTTAGGGCCAGTTTGTCCAACATACTCACCAACTAAATCTGTTCTTGTAACTTCTACTAAATGACCTTTCTTCAATATTCCCATACTTTTAAATAATTTTGCCATTATTCTTGCCACGGTTGTTTTTCCTGTACCTGGATTGCCAGTAAAAATCATATTTAAACAGATATCTTTACACTTTAATCCCATTTCTTCTTTTTTATGATTTAATTCTAAAGTATTAAGAATCGACTTAATTATATCTTTAACATTATTTAAACCTACTAAATTATTAATCTCCTCTTCTAAGTATTTAATATTATCTCTCGCTGTAAATGATAAATCCACACCAAAATCATAACTATTAAGAGTAGTAAGTTCTTCTTTTGATTTTGGATTATCACCTACTCTATAAGCTTTTTCTCGAATTGCATCCTCTAACAAATTTCTTACAGATCTAGCATTAGCAAAACTCTCATCAATTTTTAAAACCTTTATTTTTTCCATAAAGGATTTCTTACCATCATCTGTAAATTCATATTTATCCTCTTTTGCCATGTTTTCAGCAATAACTAATAGTTCATCATCTGAATAATCGTCAAAGCTAACTTCTAAATTTATTCTACTCTTCAATCCTGGATTAAGCTTCAGAAGATTTTTCATTTCTTTCTCATAACCTGCTAATATTACTGTAAATTCACCTCTACTATCTTCCATGGCCTTTATTAGTATTTCAATAGCCTCTTTACCATAATCATTGCTATCTTGACCACCTTTAGCTAAGGAATATGCTTCATCTATAAATAAAATTCCGCCCATAGCATTATCAATAGCTTTTTTAGTTAATTTAGCAGTTTCACCAATATATTTACCAACAATTTGACTTCTATCGACTTCAACTAAATGTCCTTTATCTAGAATACCTAAATAATAAAATACATCACCAATAAGTCTTGCTACAGTAGTCTTACCTGTACCTGGTCCCCCTAAAAACGAAAAATGATAGGACTTCAATGACTCATTTTTTGTTCCAAGAACTTTTGATCTATTTTTTTCATATTTAACAAGTTGAACAATTTTATTTATTTCCTTTTTCACATTAACTAATCCTGTTAAATTGTTAATTTTACTTAATGCATCCTCAAGTGATTTAGAATTTCGTTCAATTTCTTCATTATTAATTTCTCTTTTGTATTTATTTCGTGATGATTTGTATTTTGTTTCTATATCTTCTTTTTTATCTACAATCTTATGTTCTTTTTTAATCTCATCTTTTGAAACTTCTTTTTTATCAATATCTTTAATTTCTGTATCTTCAATATCTACATTTGAATTTGTACTATCTATATATTCAATTAATTTATCAATACTATTAATATAAGGATTATCAAATTCATTATTTATAGATTGTAATTCAATTTTTTCGTTATGAGCAGCAACTTTTTCACTTATATGTTCACCTTCTACTGATGATGTTGTACTCATAAACTTACCTTTAATTAATTCGATAATTTTAATTGTTTTTATAGTTTCATATCCTTCCGAATGATTAATTATTACATTTCTACATTCTTGAAGACAAAGAGTATATTTCTCACTTAGATAAAGCAGCTTAATAATATCCAGATTTATATTTTCATCTACACCTATAGTTCTCGCTTTATAAAGTATCTCTAAAGTTTCTTCTACATCTGCACCTATTATTATGTAAATTTCACTAATAAGTCTTACTGCTCTAAAATTATTTCCATCAATTTCTACTGCTGCAACTGCTAATGATAATGAATCTTCATAATTTCTACGGATAAATTCAATTTTGCCAAGTACTATGATTGCATCTAAATCTTTTTTATTTAATTCATATGCTTTAATTGCAAAACTATATGAGGTCTCTATATCATTAATGCCTAAGAAATACATACTTATTAGACTTAAAAATTCTTTTTTATTATTATCAAGAATTACCGCTTTTTTAAAACTTTCTGCTGCTTTTAGATATTCTTTAGCATTTACGTATATTACCGATAATAGATAATAAAGACCTGGGTGGTTAGGAAAGCACGCAATGGACTTTTCAAGAAGTAGTTCACACCTTGTAAACTGCTTAAAGTCGTTATAGGTCATAATTTCACGTTTGATACTATTAAATTGTTTAACATCAAAAAGATTAGTATACTCCATTACATTTCCTCTCAATTTGTATTTTATCATCAAGAATTTCTCATACTTATATCTATTTATTAAATTATAACAAATTTATCCTCTAACCAAACATTTATCCTTTGTTTTTTCAAGATTACTAATATATATTTATAAATAGTGAAAAAGTAGCATTTATACAATATGTTTATTCCGTATCTATTAGTTAAATAGTTAATTTATCTATAATATCAAAGTAATTTTCAAAGGTTTTAACACAACATTTATAATTTTTAATAATTACTTCTCCAATGCGTAGTCCAATTAGAGTGAATGCCATTGCCATTCTATGATCATCATATGTTTCAACAATTCCTGGTATTATTTCACTTGGATATATGCATATTCCTTTAAATTCTTTACTTTCTTCACACTTAACTCCTAATTTAGTTAATTCTTTTATTATAGCTGATATGCTATCGGTCTCTTGAAAACGAATATGTGAAATGTTTTTAATTATTGTCTTTGAAGACGCAAATGGGGCAATTGCTGCTAGTGTCATGGTTTGATCTGAGAAGTCATTCATATCTACAATGATTCCTGGATATTTTCTATCTTTAATTCCCTTAACACATATCCCTTTATCGGTTTCTTCCATGTTGCATCCTAATTGTTTTAATACATCTAAAAATTTTATATCTCCTTGTATAGAATTAAAATGGACATTATTGACTATAACATCAAATCCTAATAAGGCAGCCATTGAATAAAAGTAACAAGCTCCTGACACATCTGGTTCAATATCATATGTTGATTTTTTATAAGTTGAATTAGGTGGTATATACAATTCATTATCTTTGCATAATACATCAATTCCAAACTGTTTCATCATTAAAAGAGTAAGTTTTTATATATGCTCCTTTAGTTCTACTACCAGACATTTTTATCTTGAATCCTTGTGGTATTAATACTCCAGACATAAGTAACGCACTTACAAATTGACTGCTTACAGAGGTATCCATTTCTACTTCATTAGAATTAATACCCTTTGAATGTATTTCAAAGGGAAAATGTCCCTCTTCTTCAAGACAATTAACTATAACTCCTAAATTACGAAGCAAATCAATAAGCTGTTTCATAGGCTTTTTTTCATTTGGTTTGATGATTTTAAGATATAATCTCCTCCTGATACAGCCAACATTTAAGTTAAAAATCTTGCTGCTGTTCCAGCACTTCTAACATCAATGATAGCATTTCTATTAGGAATTTCTCCTCCTAATCCATGTATTAAAACTTCTTTTCCTTCTTCATTTATATTAACCTCAAAACCTAATTTAATTAAACAATCTAAAAAAGCCCTTGAATCATCACTAAATAGAACACCATTTAATTTGCACTTACCATTTGATAATGCCGCTAAAAGAAGTGCTCTATTAGTTATACTTTTAGATCCAGGTACATCTATTTGAATATTTTTGTTTTTATTTATTTTTTTTACTAAATAATCATCATCCATTTATTTCAAAGCCCCTCAATTTTAATATCATTTATGCTTAATTATACCATTATTTAACACGCATCAACAATATACACTTATAATAATAATTAAAGCCACTGGAAATATTTTATTTAATAATGGATGGTATGAATGAAAAAGGATTAACTGTTAGTGTTCTTTATCTAGATGGCGAACCAACTATACAATCTAGTGGTAAAAAAAATATAATAAATTGTTTGATTTTAAAATATAAAAATTTAGGGGCTGTCGCACAACTAATTTAAAATTAGTTGTGTAGCGGCTCTTTTTTAATGCAAAAAAATAAATCCTAAACTCAAAGAGAATAGGATTTATGGTAAAATATTC
>JAQXTC010000231.1 GCA_029219285.1 Clostridiaceae bacterium | reverse complement strand
TAATAAACAAGTTCTATTCTTAAATAATGCTGATTATAATACATATATTAATGAGATGAAAAATAGTCTGAAATATTTTGAAGATGATAAATATGAAGTATATAGTTATTGCATTATGAATAATCATGTTCATATACTTATAAGATGTAATTTGGCAAAGCCAGGTAAACTAATGGCTAGGATTAATAAAAAGTATGCAGATTACTATAACAAAAAGTATGGAAAGTCTGGGCATGTATTTCAGCAGAGATATTATGCCAAGATAATGAAAGATGGTTTTCAGATACTTGATGTAAGTAGATATATTCATAAGAATCCAGTTAAAGCTAAATTAGTGAAGAAAGCAGAGGATTATAAATGGTCAAGTTATAAAAAGTATTTAAATAAAGATTGTCGAGATAGACAATGCAATTTTGTTTTTGTAGATGAAGTTATGAAATATTTTAATGACTTCCCTTTTACAAGATATATTAGTTATAAGAAGTTCGTTGAAGAAAAAGATGAGTAAGGTGACAGACACCGCTCTATTGGTGACAGGTACACATTGTGTACCTGTCACCAATAGGGTGCCTGTCACCTTTAATTGATAAAGCGTCTCAAAAACCTATTCAAAACCGAACTATCAAAATAATAAAAAAATAATGGTATGTAATATTGCGAATAATATTGACATGAAATCCATTGAATGGTAAGATTAAAGCATAGAAACGAAAGATATTATAAAAGAATAAATTAATATTCGTATATAATCGAAACAATGGTGTTTGGAGGTATTAAAATGTTCAATATCAGATGCATATTCGTTGAAAAGAAAAAAGGTTTCGACGTTGAAGCAAAGAGCTTACTTGATGACTTTAAGACTAATTTAAGAATGGACAAATTAAAACAAGTAAGGGTAATTAATAAATACACTCTTGGAGAAGTATCCGAAGAATATTACAAAAAAGCGTTACACACTATATTTTCAGAATTAACTGTAGATAACGTTTATGAAGATACTCTACCAATTGAGGAAGGAGATACAGCATTTGCAGTTGAATTTTTACCAGGCCAATACGACCAAAGAGCAGATTCAGCTTCAGAATGTTTTCAAATATTAACAGGCGGAGAAAGAGTAGAAGTTAAATCATCTAAAGTTATTATACTTAAGGGAGATTTAAATAAAGAAGAAATAGAAAAAATTAAGAAATATTATATCAATCCTGTAGATTCTAAAGAAGTTTCAGTAGATAATAGAGAACTTCAATCAAAATATAGCACACCTAGTGATGTTCAAATCTTAGAAGGCTTCACAGACAAAACTGTTGAAGAACTTAAATCATTCCACGTAGAACAAGGTTTAGCCATGAGCATTGATGACCTTGTAATGATAAGGGATTACTTTAAAGAAGAGAAGAGAAATCCAACTATTACAGAAATTAAAGTTATTGATACTTACTGGTCAGATCACTGTAGACACACAACTTTTTCTACTGCAATTAAAGAAGTAGAAATTCAAGAAAATAAATTTACAACTCCTATTAAGAAAAGCTATGAGATGTATTTAAAAACTAGAGATTTTGTTTATGGCAAAACTGATAGAAATATAACATTAATGGATTTAGCAGTTATTGCTATGAAAGAAATGAGAAAGCAAGGAAAACTTGAAGATTTAGATATCTCTGATGAAATAAATGCTTGTTCCATAAATATTGATGTTGAAACAGATAAGGGTATTGAAAAATACTTATTAATGTTTAAAAACGAAACACATAACCATCCAACAGAAATTGAACCATTTGGTGGTGCAGCAACATGCCTTGGTGGAGCAATAAGAGATCCACTTTCAGGAAGAACTTTTGTATATCAAGCTATGAGAGTAACAGGAAGTGCTGATCCAACAGTACCAGTTGAAGAAACTTTACATGGTAAGTTACCTCAAAGAACAATTACTTTAGGTGCAGCTCATGGATATAGTTCATATGGTAACCAAATTGGTCTTGCAACTGGACAAGTAGCAGAAGTTTATCATCCAAACTATGTAGCCAAGAGAATGGAAGTTGGAGCAGTAATTGCTGCAGCTCCAAAGGAAAATGTAAGAAGAGAAGAGCCTAAGGTTGGAGATGTAGTAATTCTTTTAGGTGGTAGAACTGGTAGAGATGGTGTTGGTGGAGCAACAGGTTCATCAAAGAAACATACAGAAGGTTCATTAGTAAGCTGTGGAGCTGAAGTTCAAAAGGGTAATGCGCCAACAGAAAGAAAACTTCAAAGATTATTTAGAAACCCTGAAGCAGCTAAGATGATTAAGAGATGTAATGATTTTGGTGCTGGTGGTGTTTCAGTAGCTATCGGCGAACTATGTGATGGTCTTGATATAAATCTTGATAAAGTACCAAAGAAATATGAAGGCTTAGATGGAACAGAACTTGCTGTTTCAGAATCACAAGAAAGGATGGCTGTAGTTGTTAAAGAAACTGAAGCTAATAGATTTATAAGTTTAGCTGAAGAGGAAAATATTGAAGCGGTAATAGTTGCTAAAGTAACTGATACAGCAAGACTTAGACTATTCTGGAGAGGAAAACTTATTGTTGACTTAAAGAGAAGTTTCTTAGATACAAACGGTGTAACTCAAGAAACAAATATTTCAGTAGAAGCACCTAAGGAGTATCCTTTCACAGTTGGGGATATAGATGTTAAAGAAAAATGGATAAACAATTTACATAGATTAAATGTAGCTTCACAAAAGGGATTAGTTGAAAGATTCGACTCAACTATAGGAGCAAGAACAGTACTTATGCCATTTGGAGGAAAATATAACTTAACTCCAGCAGAAGGAATGGCAGCAAAGATACCAGTATTTGGTGGAGAAAGCAAAGATGCTTCGTTAATGAGCTTTGGCTTTAATCCAGAACTTGGTACATGGAGTCCATATCACATGGCATTTTACTCAGTAGTAGAAAGTATTACTAAATTAGCAGCTATGGGTGGTAACTTCAGAAGAGCAAGATTAACATTCCAAGAATACTTCGAAAAAATGGGTAAGGAACCAACTAGATGGGGTAAACCATTTGCAGCATTACTTGGTGCATATAAAGCTCAAGAAGATTTACAAATTGCAGCAATAGGCGGTAAGGATTCAATGTCAGGAACATTTGATGATATTGATGTTCCACCAAGTTTAGTATCCTTTGCAGTTGGTTATGAAAAAGCAGATAGAATTATTTCTCCAGAATTTAAAGCAGCTGGTAACAAGCTTGTATACATGATGGTTGAAAAACTAGAAGATGGAACAATTAACATGGATAAATTTAAGGCAAACTTAGATGTGCTTTACAAGTTAATTGGCGAAAAGAAGGTAGTATCAGCATCAGCAGTTAAAGTTGGAGGAGTTTCTGAAAACTTAACTAAGATGGCTCTTGGAAATAGAATAGGAGCAGAATTCAACAACTTAAGCAAGGAAGAATTATTTGGATTAAATTATGGTTCATTGCTTCTTGAAGTAAGTAAAGATGTGGATATAGAAAAAGAATTTAATGGTGCATTATATAAAGTTGTTGGTAAGACAATTGCAGAGAGCAAAGTAGTTTCAAAAGAATATAATGTTGAATTCAATATAGAAAATCTTGAAAAAGAATTAGAAGAAAAATTAAATGGTGTATTTAAGATTAAGACTGAGGATGTAGAAGGTAATGCAGAATTATCAACTTATGAAAATACAACAGTTAAAAAGGCTAAAGTTAAAGTTGAACATCCAAAAGTAGTTATTCCAGTATGTCCTGGTAACAACTGTGAAGATGATAACAAGAGAGCTTTTGAAAAGGAAGGCGCTGTAGTTACTGAAGTAATCATCAGAAATATGACTAAGAAAATGCTTGAAGAATCAATAGATAAATTAGAAAAAGAAATAAGAACTGCACAAATAATTATGATACCAGGAGGTTTCTCAGCAGGTGATGAACCAGATGGATCAGGTAAGTTTATAGCAACTGTATTTAGAAATGAAAAGATAAAAAATGCAGTAATGGATCTTTTAAATAATAGAGATGGATTAATACTTGGTATTTGTAACGGCTTCCAAGCATTAATTAAACTAGGACTTGTTCCTTATGGTGAAATCAGAGATATAAAGGAAACAGATGCAACTCTTACTTATAACAATATAAATAGACATATGTCTTCATTAATAAAAACTAAGGTGCTTTCAAATAAATCACCATGGTTTAGTGAAGTAAGTGTTAATGATGTTCATACTATTCCAATATCTCTTGTAGAATGAAGATTTGTAGCTCCAGAAGAGCTAATCAGGGAATTAGAGAAGAATGGTCAAATTGCAACTCAATATGTTGATGATGAAGGAAAGGCTACATTGAATATGCCTTACAATCCAAATGGATCAATGTATGGAATAGAAGGTATTACAAGTCCTGATGGAAGAATACTTGGTAAAATGGGACACTCTGAAAGAATAGGAGAAAACCTATATAGAAATGTAATTGGAGATTTCGACCAAAAGATATTTAAAGCAGGGGTAAATTATTTTAGATAGATTTTAGGGGGAAAAAACATGAAAGTAGCAATTATTTTTGGAAGTAAATCAGATACTGAAGTAATGCAAGGTGCTGCAAAGGCATTAAGAGAATATAACGTAGATTATAAAGCATATGTTTTATCAGCTCATAGAGTACCAGAAAAGTTATCTGAAACTATAAAAAATGTAGAAAAGCAAGGTTGTGAAGTTATTATTGCAGGTGCAGGACTTGCAGCTCACCTTCCAGGTGTAATAGCATCACAAACAACAATGCCAGTAATCGGGGTACCAATTAAAGCAGCTTTAGAAGGAATGGATGCACTATTATCAATAGTTCAAATGCCAAAATCAATTCCAGTAGCTACAGTTGGTATTAATAATAGTTACAATGCAGGTGTTCTTGCAGTAGAAATGTTAGCACTTAAGTATGATGACATAAGAGAAAAGCTAGAGAAATCTAGAAAAGCAATGAAAGAAAAATTCATAAAGGAAAATGGAGAAGGAGTGGAACTATAATGGAAAAGTTAGAAATGTTATATGAAGGAAAAGCAAAAAAGGTATATGCTACAGATAAAGCTGATGAAGTAGTAGTTTATTATAAAGATGATGCAACAGCATTTAACGGCGTTAAAAAAGCACAAATAAGCAATAAAGGTGTATTAAACAATGCAATTACATCAATGATTTTTGAAATGTTAAATGCTAATGGAATAAAGACTCACTATGTTAAGAAGTTAAATGAAAGAGAACAACTTTGCAAAAAGGTTGAAATAGTACCACTAGAAGTAATAGTTAGAAATGTTGCAGCTGGTTCAATGGCTAAGAGATTAGGTCTTGAAGAAGGTACTCCACTTAAGACTACAGTATATGAAATATCATACAAAAATGATGATTTAGGAGATCCATTAGTAAATGACTATCATGCAGTAGCAATTGGAGCAACAACTTTTGAAGAATTAAAGACTATATACTCAATGACTGAAAAGATAAACAACATTTTAAAAGAATTCTTTAAGGAATTAAACATAAATCTTATCGACTTCAAGATTGAATTTGGTAGATACAACGGAGAAATTGTTTTAGCTGATGAAATTTCACCAGATACTTGCAGATTCTGGGATGCAACTACTGGAGAAAAGCTAGACAAAGATAGATTCAGAAGAGATTTAGGAAATGTTGAAGGAGCTTACCAAGAAATATTTAAGAGAATTAAAGGGGATAAATAAGCCATGATAAAATCTGATTTTGACTTAATATTAGATCCAAGTCTTGATAAATTTAAAGATGAATGTGGTGTATTTGGCGTTTATGCCAATGCACCTCTAGATGTAGCAGGAATGACATACTACGGATTATATGCATTACAGCATAGAGGACAAGAAAGTGCAGGAATTGCAGTTGGTAATGGGGAAAACATAGAAATGCATAAGGGGCTAGGACTTATTACTGATGCTTTTAGCAATAAGGAAGATTTAAAAAAGTTACAGGGGCATGTAGCAATTGGTCACGTTAGATATTCAACTACAGGGGCAAATACAGTTGAAAATTCACAACCTTTACTTGCAAATTCAAAACTTGGACCAATATCTTTAGCTCATAACGGAAACTTAGTTAACGCAGATGTTATAAAAGAATTATTAGAAGATGGAGGACATATTTTCCATACTTCAATGGATACAGAAGTTATAGTTACTCTTATAGCAAGAGCTGCTAATAAAGGTATTCAAAAAGCTGTTATTGAAGCAATGCAAGCTGTTAAAGGAAGCTTTGCCATGGTAATTGCTACTAAAGATAAATTAATTGGAGCAAGAGATCCACATGGAATAAGACCTTTATGTATAGGTAAATGTGATGATGCTTATATACTTTCATCAGAAAGTTGTGCACTTGATGCAGTAGGAGCTGAATTTGTAAGAGATGTATTACCAGGGGAAATGGTTGTTATAGATGAAAATGGAATTACCTCTTATGAGTATTCAGAAAATACAGGATGCCAAACTTGTGCATTTGAATATATATATTTTGCTAGACCTGATTCTAAAATTGATGGTTTAGATGTTCATACAACAAGAATAAAATCAGGAATGCAATTATATAAAGAACATCCAATTGATGCTGATGTTGTAATTGCAGTACCTGACTCAGGAATACCAGCAGCTATTGGCTATTCAAAGGCTTCAGGAATTCCATACGATACAGGATTTATCAAAAATAGATATGTAGGAAGAACATTTATTTCACCTTCACAAGAAATTAGAGAAAGAGCAGTAGCTGTAAAGCTAAATCCTCTTAAGGTGAATATAAAAGGTAAGAGAGTAATTGTAATTGATGACTCAATAGTTAGAGGAACAACTTCAAGACATTTAGTAGAATCACTTAGAAATGCTGGAGCAAAAGAAGTTCACTTTTTAGTAGCTTCGCCAGTAGTTAAATTCCCTTGTTATTTTGGAATAGATACTCCATACAGAAGTGAACTAGTTGGAGCCAACTATACTGTTGAAGAAATAGGAGACATGATAGGAGCAGATTCTTTAGGATACCTAAGTATAGAAGGTATGTACAAATGTTTTGAAGGAAAAGAAGGATTTTGTGTAGGATGCTTTAATGGTGTTTATCCAGTAGCTACTCCAATTGAAACTTCAAAAGATCATCTTGAAAGGTAGGATTTAAAATATGATAACTTATAAAGAATCAGGGGTTAATATAGAAGAAGGTTACAAGTCAGTTAAGCTTATTAAGGAATATGCCAAAAGAACAATGAGCGAATATGTTCTAAATGGTCTTGGAAGTTTTGCAGGCATGGTTGAACTTCCAGCAGGTTATAAAAAACCAGTTCTTATTTCAGGAACAGATGGTGTTGGTACAAAGATTGCTATTGCATGTCAAAAGAGAAAATATGATACAGTTGGTATAGACTGTGTTGCAATGTGTGTTAATGATATACTTTGTCATGGTGCAAAGCCACTTTTCTTCTTAGACTACATTGCTTGTGGAAAGCTTGAAGCAGAAGTTTCTTCAGATCTTGTAAAAGGAGTATCTGAAGGATGTCTTCAATCAAATTGTGCTTTAATTGGTGGAGAAACTGCTGAAATGCCAGGTTTCTATAAAGAAGGAGAATATGACCTAGCTGGATTTGCAGTAGGAATTGTTGATAAAGACGAAATAATTGATGGAAGCAAGATTGAAGAAGGAGATGTACTTATAGGTATTGCATCTTCAGGTATTCATTCAAACGGTTATTCATTAGTTAGAAAGTTATTCCCAAATCTTGATGAAGAATTTGAAGGACAAGAAGTTTGGAAGACTTTAATTACACCAACAAAGATTTATGTTAAACCAGTTTTAAAGGTTATGGAGCAATATGAAATTAGAGGTATGGCTCATGTAACTGGTGGTGGATTTATAGAAAATGTTCCAAGAATGTTTAATGGAAGAAATCTTACAGCAGTTATAAAGAAAGATAGCTATAAGTTACCAAGTATTTTTGAAAAAATAGAATCTTTAGGTGTTGATAAAGATCATATGTATAATACTTTTAACATGGGAATAGGATTTGTACTTGCTGTTAAGAAAGAAGATTCAGAAGGTGTTAAAAAATCACTTATAGAAAGTGGAGAGAGAGCATATGAAATAGGATATGTTGTCTCTGGAGGTGAAGGTGTTTGTTTAAAATAGCAGTTTTAGCCTCAGGTGGCGGTACAGACTTCCAATCAATAATAGATGCTATTGAAGATAAAAAAATTAATGCCAAAATAGAAATGTTAATAGCTAGTAAAGATAATGTTTATGCCATTGAAAGAGCAAAAAATCATAACATAGCTTATCATGTTGTTTCTAGGAAAGAATATGGGAAAGAGCAGTCAAATAAGATATTAGAACTTTTGCAAGGTAAAGTTGATTTAATTGTACTTGCAGGTTATTTATCAATTTTAGATGGGGAAATTCTAAAGGTATTTAAAAATAGAATAATAAATATTCATCCTTCCCTTATTCCTTCTTTCTGTGGGGATGGAATGTACGGACTTAAAGTGCATGAAGCTGCTATAAAAAAAGGAGTAAGATTCTCAGGATGTACTGTTCACTTTGTCAATGATGAAGTAGATGGTGGCAACATAATCCTTCAAGAAGTTGTTAAAGTGGACTTTGAAGATGATGCGGAAAGTCTTCAAAAGAAAATTTTAGTTAAAGAACATGAGCTATTACCTAAGGTTGTTAAGTTAATTTCTGAAGGTAAAGTAGAAATAATAGATGGAAGAGTAAAAGTTTTAGAAGAATAAGGAGGCCTTTATTTTGAAAAAAAGAGCGTTAATTAGTGTGTTTGATAAAGAGGGAGTATTGGACTTTGCTAAGTTTTTAGTATCTCAAGATGTTGAAGTTGTATCAACTGGTGGTACATATAAATATTTGAAAGAAAATGGTATTGATGTTATTGAAATTACTGAAGTTACTGAATTTCCTGAAATGTTAGATGGTAGAGTTAAGACTTTACATCCTCGTGTACATGCTGGAATTTTAGCAATGAGAAGTAACGAAGAACACATGAAAACATTAGAGAAACATGAAATACACACAATTGATTATGTGGTTGTAAATCTTTATCCATTCTTTGAAAAGGTAAAAGAAGACTTAAGTTTTCAAGAGAAGGTTGAATTTATTGATATTGGTGGCCCAACAATGTTAAGAGCAGCAGCTAAGAACTTCCAAGATGTTGTAGTTATTTCTGATAAGAAGGACTATGCTACAGTAATGAATGAAGTTAAAGAAAATGGTGAAGTTTCTTACAAGACTAAGAAGAGATTAGCTGGAAAAGTATTTAATTTAATGGGAGCTTATGATTCAGCTATAGCAAACTTTATGCTTGATGATGAAGAAGATGAATATCCAGAATATCTTTCAGTTTCATTCAGAAAGAAACAAAGCTTAAGATATGGTGAAAATTCACATCAATCTGCAGCATTCTATGAATCAACAATGATAGATGGTGCTATGAATAACTTTGAAATTTTAAATGGTAAGGAATTATCTTATAACAATTTTAAGGATATGGACATAGCTTGGAAATGCGCAAATGAATTTGAAGAACCAGCTTGTTGTGCATTAAAGCATAACACACCATGTGGTGTAGCAATTGGAAAAGATCCATATGAAGCATATACTAAAGCTCATGATGTTGATCCAACTTCAATTTTTGGTGGAATTGTAGCCTTTAACAGAAAGGTAGACAAAGCTACTGCAGAAGAAATGCATAAGATTTTCTTAGAAGTTGTAGCAGCACCAGAATTTGATGAAGATGCTTTAGAAGTATTAAAATCAAAGAAGAATCTAAGAGTTTTAAAAGTTAATAAGACTCCTAAGGCTAAGAGAAGCATGGTTACAGTTGATGGCGGTATCTTAGTTCAAGAAGAAGATAAGAAGTTATATGATAAATTAGAAGTAGTAACTGAAAAGAAACCAACTGATAAGGAAATGGAAGATTTATTATTTGCGATGAAGGCAGTTAAATATGTAAAATCAAATGCCATTTTAGTAGCTGATAATAAAGTTGCCCTTGGAATTGGTGGCGGTCAAGTTAATAGAATTTGGCCAACAGAAGATGCTTTAAAGAGAGGTAAAGGAGCAACTGTATTAGCATCAGATGCATTCTTCCCATTTAGAGATGTTGTAGATACTGCAGCTAAATATGGAATTAAAGCAATTATTCAACCAGGTGGATCAATAAGAGACCAAGAATCAATAGATGCTTGCAATGAACATGGAATAGCTATGGTATTTACAGGACTTAGACACTTTAAACACTAAAATGTATAGTGCATGTAAGTTAGATGGAGGTTTAAAATGAAGTTATTAGTAATTGGATCAGGTGGAAGAGAACATACAATTGCTTGGAAGCTTTCCAAAAGTGCCAAGGTAGATAAGATTTATGTAGCTCCAGGTAATGGAGGAACTGCTACTCAAGATAAATGTGAAAATGTTAATATAACAGACATTGATGAATTAGTTACATTTGCCAAAAGTAATAATATAGATTTAACAGTAGTAGGACCGGAAGATCCATTAACAAAAGGTATAGTTAATAAGTTTAAAGCAGAAAATTTAAAGATATTTGGACCAGATAAATTTGCAGCTCAACTTGAAGGAAGCAAGAGTTTTTCAAAGGAATTCATGAAAAAATATAATGTAAGAACTGCTGCTTATGAAACATTTACAGAAATAGAACCAGCTCTTAAGTATATTGAAACTTGCGAATATCCAGTTGTTGTTAAAGCAGATGGACTTGCAGCTGGTAAAGGTGTTGAAATTTGTGAAACAAGAGAGCAAGCTGAAAATGCTTTAAAATCATTTATGGTTGATGATGTGTTTAATGGTGCTGGTAAGAAAG
>JAQXTC010000230.1 GCA_029219285.1 Clostridiaceae bacterium | reverse complement strand
GATCAAAGTAACATAGATGAACCCCCTTGTTTTTCATGCGAAAAATGCGGCAGCATAATGAGACCATTAAAATATGATGGTGTTTATGGTAAAAAATACAGAGGATAAGAATTAAGCATAGGATTTTTAGTTTCCTATGCTTTTAATTTTAAACTTTCAATTAAGTTTCCCGAAGGGAGCGTGGCGAAGCCACTTTTTTATGCCCTAAAAATGGACTGAAAAGTGACCCAATGGTGCCCTTTTGCTAAATGTTTTAAAAATTAGACATGGTATCATTAATAAAATTACAGTATAATGAAATTAAGTAAAGTAAAGGAAAGTAAAATAATTATCATATATTTGTATAAAGGGAGGTTTTAGATAAAAAATGGATGCAACAGCATTGAAATTATGTCATAACATAAGAACTCATGAAACCTTGATGAATAAGTCTATGGAGAGACTTTCATCAGGTAAGAAATTAAATAAAGCAGCAGATGACCCTGCAGGTCTTTGCATTTCGGAAGGAATGGAAGCCCAAATAAGAGGAATGAATGCTGCAGAAAAAAATGTTCAAGATGCGGTTTCGCTGATACAAACAGCAGATGATTCTTTAGATAATGTACAATCTATATTACAGGATTTAAATGAATTAGCAGTAAAATCAGCTACGGCAACTTGTAGTAAAGAAGATAGAGAAAATAATAATATAGTGTTTAAATCTTTAGTTAAAGGGGTAAATGATATATTAAAACAAAGTCAATTTAATACCAGACAGTTATTTGGTAAAAATGAAAAACTAAATATACAAATAGGCGCAAATTACGGACAAGTCATGAAACTGGATATGTATAAGATAGATAGTAAAATGTTAGGATTAGAGGATTTAGATATTTCAACAGAGGAGGGTGCTTCTAAGGCAATAAATGATGTTAAAGAAGCTATCAATGTCATATCAAAATCAAGAAGTAGCTATGGTGCATCTGCAAAAAGACTAGATTGTATTGCGGATAATTTAGAAGATAGTGTAGCTAATCTAACAGAAGCTAAGTCTAGGATAACTGATGCGGATATGGCTAAGGAAATGATAACTTATACTAGAGAAAAAATGCTTACAGAAGTTTCTACTTGTATGTTAGGTAATTACTTAAGAGATCAGCAAGGCATGGTAGATACACTTCTTATGATAGGTTTTGGATATACAAATCCTATGTTTTATAGATGTTCAGTATTTGTTATTTACTAGGAGGTTTAGATGAGTATATCAGAAATTTTTGCATTAATAATTTTGGTTGTATTTATAGTATTTACGGCATATAGAAATAAAAACATGCTTATAAGAGCTAATGGTGGCTTAGTAAATTATATAAGTATTCCACTATTTGTGGTAGCAGTAGCTGTTTATTCATATATTTATGCTTCTTCTTGGTATCAGTATGTGATTGCAGTATTGGCAGTAGTTTTATGGGTTCTTTTATGTTATACAACTGGAATAACTAGTAAAGGATTTGTAACTAATTATAAAAATGCTAGTTTAATTAGATGGAAAGATGTAAGGGAAGTAGAAGTGTGCCAAGGAAAAGTTGTAACTCTTAAAGTTATAGGAGATGGTACAGAGGTGAAATTAAAATTCAACAGTGATAAATATAAAGAAATTGTTGATTTGGTAATAAAAAATACATCTTTTAATGCTAAGATAAATTATAAAAAAGAAGTGTAAAAATAATAGAGTATTTTTAAGGATGCGTCAATAAATAGATGCATCTTTTTTGGTGAAAAAAATATAAAAAATTAAACTGATTAATTAATTTAAATATTATTTTCTTATAAATAATTAGAAAAAGAAAGAGTTGATAATTAAATTGTAATAATTTGAAAAGAATTGTATAATTAGACTGAACTAAAAAAGGGGGTATAAATTATGACAGATAAGAATTTTAAGTTATCAAGCTTACCTTATGAAAGATTTACTATTGAAGCTTTTCAAGAGGAAGCAGATAAAATAATAAAAGAATTTAAAGAAGCTAAGAGCGGGGAAGAACAATTTAATGTTCATAAGAAATATTATAAACTTATGAGTAAAATGTATACATGCATGGTTCTTGTTATGATGAGACATGATGGAAATGTTGCTGATAAGTTCTATAGTGATGAACAAGATTATTATGATGAAATAGAGCCAAAGGTTACTGATTTTGAAACTAAGTATAAAAAGTTAGTTTATGACTCAGAATATAGGGATTTTCTAGAAAAGAAGATTGGTAAAGTTGCCTTTAAGAATATTGAATTAAAGCTAAAATCCTTTGATGAATGTCTAATACCTTTAAAGCAAAAGGAAAATGCTTTAACATCTAAGTACAGCAAATTACTTGCAGAACTAAAGGTAGAATATAAAGGTGAAGAAATGAGTCTTCCAATGCTTGGTAAGCACACTAAATCTAATGACAGAAGTGTAAGAGCTGAAGCTGTTAAGGCTAAAAGTAACAAGTTACTTACTATTAGAGAAGAACTTGATAATATCTATGATGAGCTTGTAAAGAATAGAACAGAACAAGCTAAAAAAATGGGTTATGAAAATTATGTAGAACTTGGTTACTATAACATGCAACGTAATTCATATACTGTAGAAGATGTAAGAAACTTCAGAAACCAAGTTAAGAAGTACTTTGTTCCATTTGCAACAAAGATGCATGAAGAGAGAAGAAAACGTCTTGGCCTTGAAAAACTAGATTCAATTGATGAAGGAATTTACTTTAAGGAAGGAAATCCAAAGCCAATAGGAACAGCAGATGATATATTTGCAGCAGGTAAGAAGATGTATAATGAACTTTCAAAGGAAACTGGAGAATTCTTCAACTTTATGCTTGATCATGAATTATTTGATGTACTAGCAAGAAAGAATAAAGCCGGCGGCGGATATATGGATATGCTTTTAGATTATAAAGCACCAATAATCTTTGCTAACTTTAATGGTACTAATGGTGATGTTGATGTCATTACTCATGAATGTGGTCACGCCTTCCAAGGATATATTACAAGAGATTATGAAGTTCAAGAACATAATGATATAACAATGGAAACAGCAGAAACTCACTCAATGTCTATGGAATTCTTCTGTTCTAAGTGGATGGAATTATTCTTTGGTGATAGAGCAGATGATTATAGAAAGCTTCAACTAGAAGATGCTATAGCATTTATCCCTTATGGATGTATGGTTGATGAATTCCAAGAGATAGTATATTCAAAACCTGAACTTACTCCAGCAGAAAGAAATGAATTGTGGAAGAAACTTGAAAAGGAATATAGACCACATTTAGCTTATGAAGTAGATAAATTTGAAGAAGAAGGACGTAGATGGCAAGAACAACATCATATTTATGAACTACCATTCTATTATATTGATTATGTAATTGCACAAGCAGATGCATTACAATTTAAGATTATGATGGAAAAGGATTATGATGATGCTTGGCAGAGATATTTAGCCTTTTCTAAAGAATCAGCAAAGGACTTCTTCCCAAATATGCTTAAGAAGGCTGGAATTAAGAGTCCATTTGAAGATGGCTTTATGAAGGAACTTGTTGAGCAATTAGAAATTAATAAGTAAGAATTATTTTTGGGTACACTTAAAGATTAGTGTACCCTTTTTTATATGGATACTTTTAAAAAGAATGCATAAATATATATTTATAGTATAATAATTAAGTAATATACATAAACAATAAGAATATAAAAAAGGAGAAAACTATGAAGGATAAGATAATTAGTTACTTAAAGGATAATAAAGATATAAACAAATTATTAAATCAGTTTATAGTAGAATTTAATAGAGTTTATGAGAATCTGTTGGATGAAGAAAAAGATAAAGTGTTAAATTGTAGAAATGCTCTTTATAGAAAATGGTTATTTAGTCCTATAATTTACGATACATATATTAGTCCATATTATATAGTTAATTCAGTAGCGCAAGAGAAATTTAAAGGCTCATATTCAGTTATGCCAACTATAAAAATGGATGTCCAAAAGAATAAAATAAATTTCGAAGTAGTATGGTTATACTATTCAGAAGAAGAAAATCCCGTAGTAAAGGATATAGAAGAATTAATCAATTTTACAAATCCAGTCTTAGTTGAGAGAGAAGAAAATAAATATTCTGTTGATAATGGTGAAGAATTAATTGGCAAAATTACTTTTACAAGTGGGTATTATGTTAGATATTTAATTTTAGTTTGCTTAAAATTGGGAATATTAAAGGAAATGACATCTATAGGATGTAAATGCTATAGTGTATCCGAAAAAATAAAAGAATATGAAGCTTTGAATAACAAAGAAAAAATAAAATTAATTATAGAAAAAAGTATTGATGTATCCAATGATAATATTGAAAAACAATTTGATTTTTTAGAATCTTATGTAGCCAATGACTTTTTAAATAATGGTATTACGCAAGAAAATATATATCCATATGTTCAACAGATAGAGAATAGTTATAAAAATTATTACGGTGATGATGAAATAAATTTAAAGCTTGCTTTTTTGGATTTTGGAATAAGCTTTGATATGAACTTTACATCTATTTTCACAGATTATTTAGGGCTATGTATACCGGTATTTGCATTAATGAATATTATTGATTTAAATATAAAATTAATAATAGAATCTGAAAATGCAAATGAATTGTTATCTTCTGTTTTCAGTCTTGAACTGGGGCATGATTTATCGCCATTAGGACAAAAGATATTCAAATCAAAGAAAAAGTTAAACGATAGTATTATTAAATTTATTAGCAGTAATGAAATTGGTAGTATTATTAAAGAATATTCAGAAACTATTGCCGATTTTAGTAGAACTGTTATTAATGAAATTGAAAATCAAAGCATTGACGACTATGATTTTGATGAAGAAGATGAACAAATGGATGAATTTATTAAAGAACAATTTGGGAATATGCCAAGATGGTTGATTAAGCATATTACAGAATTTTACGATTATTTGATTATTGAAAAAGGATTAAAGGAACAAACATGCGAAAAACATTGTGAAAATATAGAGTTATTTCTTTGGAGTTATATGAATATATCAGAAACTAAGATGATTAAAAAAATATGTAAGGAAGATATTGAAAACTTTTTAGCTGGATGGTTTATAGAGCATGTTGCTATGAGTAAAAATAATTTAAAGGAACAAATGGCATCAATTGGGCAATATATTAGGTTTTTAGAAAATGAGAATATAATGGATAAAAAGAAATCTAAAAGTCTAAAAGAAGCTTTAAAAGATAAAGATAAATATTATAAAATATTTGAAGAATATATGGATTATGACTTATTTTAAAAATAAAACGGTATTATAATCTGATTTATTTCACAATATATAACAAAAGATATATTGTGGAAGGAGATCGTTTATGTTTGAAGGAAACTGGATTGAGTGGATTGGTTATGCAGCATCTATTATGATTGGAATATCCATGTTTATGAAGGATATTGTTAAACTTAGATTTATAAATTTAATTGGTAGCTTATTATTTGTTATATATGGGTTTATTATTAAGGCATACCCGGTTGCAATAGTTAATTTAGTTATCGTATTCGTAAACATATATTACATCTATAAAATTTTAACTAAAAGAGAAGTATTATAATGAGAAAACCCCCATTTAAGTGTTCTTAGATGGGGATTTTTTTATACACTTGATATTAATAAAGAGCTTTGAATATATATATCACATAATTGTACGTGGCAATTTTCATTGTTTATTAAAACAAACCTTTCTAAATCTTCTGTGGTATTAATTAAGGCTGTGCCAACTAGCTGACCTTGGAGAACTACTGGCATATTAAAATTTACTAGCTTACCTTTAGTTATATTTTTTAAGGCAAAGTTTAAACTACATCCTTCAGCTGAGGAACCTTCAATATTTATAATCCAATTGCAAGTATAGTAGCCTTTCTTTTTAATGGTGATTATACCTGTTTTCTTATCATAACAAATTCCTCTGGGAGTTTTACAAATTATTTTATCAAATAATATTCTTTCGAAAGGTCTCAATATATAGCCATTAAGTTTTCTACTTTGAAGTTGAATGGCTACAGCAGAATTGTTTAATTCATCATTTCTACTATATTCTATAATGAGTTTTGGAGATAGATTTACATTCTCTTTATTTATAATAACCAATAAATTTGGAGTACTTGTACTTAAAGTAAGACCAAAGTTGGGGAGATTTTTAGATAACCATTTTTTAACCAAGGTTGTAATATCAACAGATATATACCTGTTATTATAATCAGATTGAGAAATAGGTGTAGTTTTATATAAACAGGAGTTTGGGGTACTGTTCCAAGTAACTTTTGAACTTGAATAGGATTCCTTGTTATAAGAAATATCAATTCTTTTATCAAGTAAACAACCATCTTTATCTGATTTAATAAAAGCTATCGGAATAGATAAAGAAGCACGGACTACTGAAATATTAAGTTTTTTAATGGGGGAGAGTCTAAATTTTATTAAGGTGTTTGATATATAATTGTAGTTGTCATTAAAACAGTTACTTATAGATAGATAATTAGATAAAGAAAAATTTTCTATTCTCTTTGTATTAGATACAAAAGTAGAATGATATTCATCTAATATAATGTTTTCCATGATGTATTCTCCTAAAAAGTAATAGAATTAAATATAAGGAGGCGAAGGAACTTAAAATCTTAAGCCTCCTTAAATTAGTAATTATAATTCTACAATACGAATAGTTGCTTGGATTCCTATATCTGATAAAGTTAACTCTGAATCTGCATTAGCTAAATTTTTGCTGCTATTATTTAATTGTAGTTTAAAAGGAGTTGTTTCTGTAGCATCAAAAATTTGTATTAGAGCAGTACCGCTAAAAGTATTTGGAATTACTACAGGACTTTCACTTTTTGGTAATACTTCAGTTGTTTTTTCAGGATTTTTCAATTGGAAGCTTATAGAAGTTGCATCAGAAGAACCATCAAGTGATACACTCCAATCAACCAAGTATTTACCAGGAGTAATAAAGCTTATAACACCAGCATCATTTGTAATCTTATCATTATAAGCTTCTACTACAGTATCAAAAGGTA
>JAQXTC010000229.1 GCA_029219285.1 Clostridiaceae bacterium | reverse complement strand
TGTTCAATTTTACATGCTATTTTAAGCATTTGTTCCCCATCTAAAGTTTTAAATATAGGTACCTTACTAACACAATCTTTATCGCAATTTCTACAACACTTCATCTTTTTTTATTCTCTCTATTAAATCCTTAACCTTTTCTTCTATTTTCTTTGCGACTTTTATAAATTCTTCATCCGACTTTCCTGTTGGATCCTCTAATCCCCAATCTTCAATATAATTCGCTGGCAAATGGGGACAAACTACATTACACCCCATTTTTATAACTATATCAACTTTAGGTATATCTGATAATAACTTTGATTTCTGAGTTTTATTCATATCAATATTATATAAATCATTTATAATTCTAACTGCATCTTGATTAATCTGTGGTTTTGTTTCAGTTCCTGCTGAATAACTTTCAAAAACATCCTTTGCAAAATGCTTTCCTAAAGTTTCTGCCATTTGTGATCTACAAGAATTATGTACACATATAAAAGCTACCTTTTTCATCTTAATCTACATTTCGAAATTAAATATTTTATTAAATTATATATAATATTTTCTTATTTTCAAACAAATTTTCAATTTCTTTAGCAAAGAATTCTTTTACTTCATCTAAATCTTCTTTAGTATAAACATACTTTCCATAACCAAATTGTCCATATTTAATGTCTTAATGAATCCACATCATTATATTTAGTTACAAATCTAAATCTAGTATTTTCATCTGCACCGAAATATTCAATAGCTCTTGCTAAAGAATTAGTATAAGGCTCTACTGCTACTGGATCTGATGTAGCTGCACCATTTTTATTTATTTTAGTAAAAAAGCAATCACCCTTTACAAATTGTTGTGTACTCATAATATTTGCACTCCTCGATTTTTAATTACCTCATAAATTTATTATTTCCTAATATTTATCTAAAATGCGAAAGAAACTAGCTAAAGCAATCTTAGCTAGTTTCTTAAAATTAATCATTATTAAAGTTTTTCTTACTTATTTTTTTAAATACAATTAAAACTATCGTTCCTATTGCATAACATAAGATATCTTTTATATCGAATACCCCACCTATCATAATTGATAATACCTTGTTATTTTGCAAATGAAGCACTTCTACAATATGAAAATACTGAGCAATTTCTACTACTACTGCAAAAATAAAAATATATATATGTAAATGTTCAATTGGCTTTTTTATAAAAGCTCTCACAAATGTATAAAGTAAGATAACTACTAATATATCTCCTATATATGGTCTTATTATTTCATCATGAACATATATAGCTATTAATGCTTCTACTATAAATAATAAAATAAATGAAATTAAGTACTTAATGTTTATCTTCATAATTCACATCCTATAATAACTTTGAACTATTATCTTATTATTTTACTACATACTTTTTGCTTTTTTATTACTCTTAAGTTCAACAATCCTATTAAATGTAAGTTTATCTGTATTTTTATTTTCTCTAATATAGAAACCGTTTCTTACAAATTGAAATCTTTCATAATTACTTAAATCATTTATTGCTGCTTCTATAAAACAATTTTTCTTAACTATTAAGGAATCTTTATTTATTGTTGAAGCTAAGTTTTCTATATCAGGCTTTTCTAAAAACAAATCATTGTATAATCTTAATTCGCAAGGCACATTAATATCTGCACTTACCCAATGAATTGTACCTTTAACCTTTCTTTCATTAAATCCACTACCACTTTTGGTTCTCTCATCATAAGTACATCTTAATTCTACAATCTCGCCCTTTTCATCTTTTATAATTTCTTCACACTTTATGAAATAAGCATGCATTAATCTTACTTCTTTTCCTTGTACTAACCTCTTAAACTTAGCTGGTGGATTTTCACTAAAATCTTCTCTATCTATATAAATATTTCTACCAAAAGGAATTCTTCTACTTCCTAAGGCTTCATTATCCCTATTATTTTCTGCATTTAAGTATTCGATTTTACCTTCAGGATAATTTGTTATAACTACTTTTAAAGGATTCATAACTGCCATGATTCTTGGTACCTTTTCTATTAAATCTTCTCTTATTGAATGTTGAAGCATTGCAGCATCTACAGTACTATCACTCTTTGGCACACCTATTTCACCCAAAAAATTAATTATAGATTCTTTTGTATATCCTCTTCTTTTTAATCCCTTTAATGTTGGAAGTCTTGGATCATCCCAACCATCAACTATTTTTTGTTCAACCAATGCTCTTAAATATCTTTTACTCATTACTACACCAGTCAAATTCATTCTGCCAAATTCAATTTGTCTTGGTAAAGCTCCTTCCAAATCTAATGAATTTAAAACCCATTCATATAATGGTCTATGATCTTTAAATTCATTAGAACATAAAGAATAAGTTATTCCTTCAGTATAATCTTGAAGGGGATGTGCAAAATCATACATAGGATAAATGCACCATTCATTCTTAGTTCGATAGTGCTCCTTATATGAAATTCTATAAATAACTGGATCTCTCATATTCATGTTAGGACTTGCCATATCAATCTTAGCTCTAAGTACAGCTTCACCTTCTTTAAACTTACCATTTTTCATATCTTCAAATAATGCTAAATTTTCTTCAATACTTCTGTCCCTATAAGGACTGTTTTTTCCTGGTGTCGTTAATGTACCTCTATAGTCCTTTATCTCTTCAGCACTTAATTCACATACATAAGCCTTTCCCTTTTTTATTAAATCCTTAGCGTAACTATATACTTTTTCACTATAATCAGAACCAAAAAATTCTTTATCTCCATAATCAACTCCAAGCCACTTAATATCTTCTTTTATGGCTTGCATATAACTTTCATCTTCTTTAGTTGGGTTTGTATCATCAAACCTTAAATTAAATTTTCCCCCATATTTTTTTGCTAATGAATAACTAATATTTATGGCATATGCACTTCCTATATGTAAATAGCCATTAGGTTCTGGTGGAAAACGTGTATGAATTTCCTTACATATCCCTTTCTCCATATCTTTTTTTATAATTGCATCAATAAAATTCAAGTTTTCTTCCTTCACTTTCTTGTCCTCCATGTTCTAATTTATGTTAAATAAAAAAGCCCTCATCCCTTAAAACATAATTTGTTTTAAGGGACGAGAGCAAAATATCTCGTGTTGCCACCCTAATTTATTAATACATCACTATATTAACCTCTTCAAGTACCATCATACTCTAGTCTTGTAACGTAGACCCACGTCATAACATCACTTTTTAAGATCCGCTACGAAAGCTCCAAGCCTTGCTTCAATATACCCTTCTTTACTTACTTTCACCAAAACATAAGCTCTCTTTAAAAGTCAAATATATCTACTCTTCTCTTCATTGCCTTTACTTATAGATTTAATATTACCTTTTTATCACTAATTTGTAAAGTGTTTTTTGTCTATTATTTAAATAATTTACAAATTATGTTACTATATTGATGTATTAAAAACATAAGGAGGTTGAATTAATGTCTATTATTTTATACTTTGCTTCAAACAAGAATAATTAATAAAATTCTTGTTGAGAGGAGATTACTCATAAATAAATGATAAAATATATTTTAAAAAACAAATTAGTATTAACCTTTTTTCTATTGTCTATTCCAATGTCAGTCTTGTTTTCAATTAAATTTGCACTATCTTTTCAGCCTATTATTGATGCTGCAGCCAATAAAAATAGTTCTTTATTAATATCATCAGCATTATGGTGTGGTGCCTATGCAATATTGAACTGTGCATTTCTGTTAATTATAAAGATACTAAAAGAAAACATACTTAGAAATTGTTCTATTTTATTAAAATCCGATTTATTTAATAACATAATAAATAGAAACATGGAAAACTTTAATTCTGAAAATAGTAGTAACTATATTTCTCTTTTGAATAATGATGTAAAAATAATTATTAATGATTATTTTGAAAATATTTTAGAACTTTATAATATTGTTATAAGCTTTATATTTTCAATCATAACTGTATGTTTAGTAAATTATATTGTAACTATAATTCTAATTGTAATTGCAATATGCTCTGTTCTTATTCCAAAATGCTTTGAAAATTCTTTGGCTAAATTACAAGATAACTACTCCACTTCAATGAAAAGATACTTATCTCAAATAAAAGATTTTTTTGAAGGTTTTCAATTAATAAAAAGCTTCAATCTACAGCAAAAAGTTATAACTAGTCATAAAAAATATAATTTAAATGCTGAGAATTTACGCTGCAAAACAAATAAAAAAATATATTTTACTGGATGGATACCTATGTTTTTTAGTTCAATTATGTACGTTATAACCTTTATCTTAGGTGGATATCTTATAATTATAGGCTCAATATCCATTGGTTATGTCGTTTCATTATCTCAATTAATTGGTGGTGTAGTTGCCCCTATTGAACAGTTACCTTCGATTTTAGCATCTATAAATTCAACATCAAAAGTAAAGACAAAACTTCAAAAAATACTAACAGTTCATAAAATTAATAACAATAGTGAAATTACTAATTTAAATATTAGTGATATATCCTTTGAAAATGTTTCTTTTTCCTATAAAAATTCAAATACCAAGGCGTTAAATGATATTAATATAAATTTTGAAGCTAATAAAAATTATGCTATAGTGGGTGAAAGTGGTAGCGGTAAAAGTACAATAGCTAAACTCATATTACAATTTTATAAATGTAATGAAGGTACGGTTAATTATAATAATTACAGTACTATCTCTTTAGAAAGTTTATATCATTCTATAAGTTACATTCATCAATATACCTTTTTGTTTGATGATACTCTAAAAAACAATATAACTTTATATAAAAATTACACTGATACTGAAATAGAAAATGCAATTAAACTTTCAGGTTTATCAAAACTTATAGAAAAACTCCCTGATGGTATAGAAAGTAAAATAGGTGAAAATGGCTCAATCTTATCAGGTGGAGAACGCCAAAGAATAAGTATTGCTAGAGCTTTAATATCGAGATCACACTTCTTAATTCTTGATGAAGCTGTTTCAAGTCTTGATAATATTACCGCCAAAAATATAATGGATAATATATTTGAACTAAATAATATTACATTAATTATAATTACTCATAGATTAGATTTTAATGTTTTAAATAAGTGTGATTATATCTATGTTATGAAAGATGGTTATGTTTCTGAAAAAGGTACATTTAATAGTTTAATTAATAAGCATGATTACTTTTTTAATCTATATAATTTAAATGCCTAAAAAAGGTGAGAGCAAAAATACGCTCTCGGTACACATCTACATAAACCTAAAGAAGCAGCATAAACTTCTATTTTAATTTTTTTATTGTGTACCCATAGTTAAAGTACGCTAAATTTCAAAAAGTAATTTTTTATTATTTAAATAATAATTTAGAATACGAAAAAGGAG
>JAQXTC010000228.1 GCA_029219285.1 Clostridiaceae bacterium | reverse complement strand
TGTCCTATAGGTCCATCTGGAATAGGAATTTTTAGTTTGGGTTGTTCATTATCTTATAAACAAAACCACTCATCTGAGTATGGATTAATACTTGAAGCTTTACAGGTATTTTTTCAATATCTTCATCAGTAAACTTTATTCCTTCAGCATTATTATTTAATATAAGTTTTGTAATCTCTGCTCTTTTTTCAAGTGCATTTTCATCTGTCATTTCTGACTGAAGTTTATCAATTCTTTTGAACTGTTTTGCAGTTGGTTCAAGTACTGTTATTTCCTTTCCTAAAATTTTAACTTCTAATCCTGTTGTCATTAATTTATCTAAATCTAACATATTTATTACCTCCAAAATGAAAGGAAGGATTAACTCCCTCCTTAATTATTATTTACCTGCTTCTTGATCAGTAGTTGTTTGTTCTCCAGTAGTAGTTGATGATGCCTTAGCAAATTCTTCTTCGAGACTGAATAGGAATCCTTTAATCTTCTCTATTGCAGATATTTCAGCATCAACAGTTACTTCCTTATCCGCAAATTCAAGTTTGAATCCATTACCACCTTGCCCTATCATTGTGAATCTTATATTTGTATCATCATCTTTTTTATGAACAAATCTGAATAACACTGTTTTAAGTGAGTTATTATCTCCACCAACTGTTAGTGTCTTAACTGTCTTGCTATCTACTTCTTTCGAAGTTATCTTAGCAGTAGATAAAAGAGCCAAGTTTTCAAGATTCCAAGTAAGTATTCCTGTTTTCGCAGTACAATCTTCACCTGTTATAAAACTCTTAACAATCTTGTTATATTGATTTTTAACATCATATTTAGTAGGCTTATATTCTACTTCAAAACCACCACTGCACCAGCCTACATTGTGTTCTGTAGTTTCTATTTCTTCATTTGTAGGAATTGCAGTGCCATTAAATTCGTACATGTATACTTCTCCAGCACCTAGTACAATATTATCTCTATCTGCTTCTTTTTCCATTCTATAAGCACCTCCATGTAATTATAAAAATAGAACTTAATTCCCATGCCTGAGGTCCTTCTGAGAATAACTCTCCACCACCTGAAAGCACTGGTCTAAGTTCTATTCCTCCTGTTATTATTGATTTTTGTTGTGCATTTATATTGAGAGCATTATTAATTCTATTTAAAATCTCTAATCCCTCATCTATGTCTTTATGAATAACCTTTATTTCAATCTGTGAATGATTTATAGCTCCTTCATCTATTGGTGTGTATGTGTAAGTTGCGCCTGGAATACTTGTTGTAAAAATAGGTTCAATTCCGTCTATATTATATTCTTGCAGTATAGAATCTAGTAAAACAGGAATAGCATTTTGTAATATCTTTTTAGCCATTTTCAATACCTGCTATAATACTTGATATCTTTGACATATTAGACCGCTTAGCCTTATCTAAAAATGGGTTAGGCTTCTGCCCTACTGTTACATGAAAGCCTTTATACTTTCCTGCTTTAACACAATACTTCCAAGGTGTTTTTCTTCCATCTCCATTTACTGCATAAATACCAGTACCTTGATGAACATAAGGTGCTATTTCACTATTAGCACCCACAACTCCCTGTATTATATTTTTATCAGCTTGAACATCACTAAATATAGAAGCTCTTAATTCTCCTGTATCAACAGGGCAGTTAATTTTAGCACTTCTTTCAACTACTGCACATGCTACTTTCATATTGGCACATGCTCTTGATACAATTTCTGTAGCTGCCTTCTCCATGCTTCTTTTAAATTCATCATTTCTAGACATTTGTATTAACCTCCTTTAGAAGTAATACTGTTTGCCTTCCTGCTGTGACATCTGTAATATCATATACTTTACTGCCTTCTAGAAGACGATTTAAGCCTATTTTTATATTCCTATAGAAAGTTATACCTATATGTGTACTTTCATTGTATCGAACAGACTGTGTGTTTAAAACACTGCTTGTCTTCTTAATAGATACATCTATTTCTTTAACATCAGTCCATACTGTTTTTTTAGCTCCAGAAGGTCCTCTAACTTCCTTCTTTTCTTGCAGCATATATTTTTTCATATTACTTGCAATACTCATTATGGCAACTTCCTAAATCTTTTTAATTTAGCTTTCACATCTTTAGGTATTCCATCTATATAACTCTCACTTACACCACTAGCACTTTGTGAGCTTAGTCCTTCTGTTCCAAGTCTGTTACACTTTAATATAACTATATCTTTTACAATACTTACACACTTTTTAGGAAATTCATCATCTTGTTTTAGGTTTAAAAAAGAGTACACATCATTAAGTGTATCCCCTATTATATCTGTAAGAAGTTCATCTGAATTATTAGATATTCCTGGTCTCAGCTTGACTGATTCAAGAATACTATTCTTTAATTCTTCCATAACAAACCTCCTTGATTAAACTATTTTGCAAACTTAGCAACTACTATCTTACTTGCATTTGTAACTGCCACACCATAGTGTTTATCTACAGAAATGTCTGTTTTTCTTGCTAAAGATACTCTGTCTGTTTCAACATTAGTATCTCTCTTTAGGAAAATAGTAAATGCTGCTGCATCTTCTTCTGTTTCTGCATCATTATTTAGCTTTACAATAGGACATGTATAGAAAGCAGATGTTGCATCTAAAGTTACTTTCTTAGTAGGTACAATTCTTATACCTGCAATCATTCCTATTTCACCTGTCATTACTACTTCACCAGTGTATTTATCCTTAGATTTAAAGTTTTCATCTTTACGTAAAGTTGTAACCTGCTTTGGATTTACAAACATAACTTTTTCAGACTGTACTTCTTCATCAAATAGATCCTGTGCATCAACTATGCCATCATAAGATATTTTACTTTTAGAGCCATCATAAGCTAACACATTTTCACCTGTAAGCTTTGTTAACACATCAATACAATCATTATCAATTTTAGCTGCTATAGATTTGGCAAGCTGTGAATTTGTTTCACCAACTGGATTACCGTAGCCTGAAAGAACTGCTTCATCAGTAAGCTCAACTGCTTTCATAGCCTTTTTAACAGTAAATGTTTCCTTACCTACTGCTAGTTTTACAGTTTCAGCTGCTACTCCTTCTGCAACATCTTCTGCATCTCCTATATATTTGTAAGAAGGTACAGTAACAGTATCTCCTGGCTGTCCTACAAGAGTAGTATCAACTTTTGCAAATGGTGCTACTATTATTTTTTGTGGTACTTTAGCTGAAATCATATCAGCCATTACCTCTGGATTAATTAAATCACTTAATTTTGTTGTTAAATTTGCCATTATTACATCTCTCCTTTATTATTCTTCTTGTAAATTATGATAAAGATCAGGATTTTTATTATATAAATCTAATCTTTCATTGTAAGTCATTTTGTTGAACTGCTCTTTTGTTATTTGTGAGCCTCCAACATTTTCATGATTTTCAGGTGCTTTTCCTGTTACAGTTGCTTCAAATAAGTCTTTATAATTAGTCTTAAGCCCTGTAATCTGTTCATCTAATCCTGTTATAGTTCCATCATCATTGATAACTAACTTATCTCTATCAATTTTTGATGAAAGTAATTCAGAATGTTTTGCTTTTTCTTTTAACAGAGCATTATCAATAGCACTATTAAGCTTCATGTCTCTTATCTGCTTTTCATAAGCAGTCTTTTGAGATTTTATCTGATTTTCATATTCTGTAACTTTAGTTTGTAAAGCTTCATTGTCGCCATTATTCTTTTTAAGCTCTTTAATAGTTTTATTAGCAGATTCAAGCTGTGCATTTGCGTTAGTTAAATCCGTTTCTGCTTTAGTTGTTTTGTCCTTTTCTGCTTTTATGTCTTTCCCATTCTCAGCCATAACAGATTTTATTTGTTCCTCTGTTAAGCCTAACTCTTTTAGAAATTCTGTTTTCATTTATATTCCTACCTTTCATTCTTAAGTTATTTTAAGTGTGTAACTATCCACTAATGAATTGACTATTTTAGGTCTAATCTACTGACCAGTAATTTTTTTTGTATAAAAATAAAGCCTGTTTAACGACTATTGCTTAAAGTCAATAAAAGCCTTAGTTTCCTAAGACTTATTTAACTACATAATTTTTCTCTTTTTTATATACATCTACATATATTTCATCTTTATCACCATTATAAGTAATTTCAAAAAGAATACCATTAACTAAATCAGTGCTAAGAACTGCTTTTTTATTCTGCAATGTTTTACAGCTCCATACTACAAATATTTCATCATCTGGTATATTGGTTCTGCCTAAATGTCCTTTGACTATGTCTATAATTTTTTGTATAAAATCTTTCATCTTTCAATTCCTCCTTAATTTGGGGTATAAAAAT
>JAQXTC010000227.1 GCA_029219285.1 Clostridiaceae bacterium | reverse complement strand
ACTTATAAGTCTTGTAGTTGTAGTCTTTCCATTAGTCCCTGTAATGGATACTACAGGTATATTATATGGCACACCATTATATTGAGTATTTAGAATAGCTTCACCAACATCTCTGGTTTTTCCTTCTACAGGATAAACATGCATTCTTATCCCTGGAGCAGCATTAACTTCCATGATTACTCCATAATCTTTTAATGATTTACTAATATCATTCGTTTTAATATCTATACCACATATATCTAATCCTATGGCTTTAGCAGCTCTTATACATATCTCCTTATTTTCACAAGATATTACATCTGTATAATCTATGGCTACTCCCCCCGTAGATAAATTAGCATTTTCTCTTAATATTATTTCTTCATTATACTTTGGAATCATATCAAGATTTAATCCCTTTTTACTTAGAAAGCGTAGCATCTCTTCATTAATTTTTACTTTTGTTAATGGTTTTTCATGATCATATCCTCTACTACTATCTTCATTTAAATTTCTTATCAATTGCTTTAATGTACTCTTTCCATCACCAATAACACTTGGTGGAATTCTTAATGATACTGCTACTACATTATAATCAATAACACATACTCTATAATCATTACCCTCTATATATTTTTCAATAATTATATCTTTGTATTCATCTTTTAATGTATTGTATGCCTCTATTAGTTCTTTATCATTTTGTATATTTAATACAATTCCTCTGCCTTTGCATCCGTATCTTGGTTTCAAAACAACTGGATACCCTATTCTTTCACCTTCTTGTAATAAGCTTATAGCATTACATACTATAGCACCGTCAGCAACAGGAATATTTTGATTTTTTAATATTTCTTTTGTCAGTTTTTTATCTGAAGCTATATCTACTGCTACACAACTTGTTTGTGCACCTATCGTTGCTTCTATAATTCTTCCTTGTTTTCCATATCCAATTTGATAAAATCCACTATCATTTAATTGAAACATAGGCATACCGTATCTTTCTGCTGCCTCTTTTATAGCTTTCGTACTAGGGCCTATAATTTCTTTGCCTAAAATTTCTTGAATTACTTTCAGTCTGCTTTCTATATTTATAAATTGTTTATTTAATAATGAATTTATAATATCTACAGCAAGTCTTGCAATCTCTAATGCAGTGCTCTTATACTCATATTGAAATATGATGTAATATAAACTATCCTTAATTTCTCTAGCTTTTCCATACGCTACATCCATTCCAAACCTATTATGAAGTGCAATAATCATGTGTTCGCAAATATGTGCTAAGTATGTACCTTCTTTTAGCCTTTTTATAAATCCACCTTCTTCATCTATTCCACATCTATGCTGTTTCAATTCAGGAACTATATTAATAAGATTTTCGTTAAATCCTTCAATATCTTTGCTAGGTATTTCACTATATTTTCCTAATTCTACGTCAAGCCTTATGCATTTTTTATGAGAGTATATATTTTTTCCTTCATACACTCTGTGTTTAAGTATTTTCATTTTTTGATTTTTCCTCCTCAAAAGGTGACTTTGTTACAAGATTAAATTTATTTCCTTCTTTTAGTACATGAAGCTTTACATTAAATATGCTAAGAATCTCTTCAGAATACTGTTCTGAAACATTAGTATAGCTAATATTACTTCCATCTATAAAATATACTGCACCTTCGCCAATAACTTCAATTTTACCATTTTTATTTACTATAATTGCAGTATTCTCATCAATGCCTATTCCTAAAACTTCTGGATTTTGCGAAACTCCTGTAAGAAGTCTACCAATTCTTCCTCTTTGGGCAAAATGCTGATCAATAATTACATTTTCAATAAACCCAAAACCTGGAGACATTTTTAATGTACATTTTCTAGGTGATTCTTCATCCTCACCTTCCACAACCATAGTATCACTCATAACAGATGCACCAGCAGAAGTACCAACTATATATTTACCTTCTTCAGCTGATTTTTTTAGTTCTTCATAAATAGGTGTTCCTCCTAAAAGACTAGTTATTCTAAGTTGGTCTCCTCCAGTAAAAAATATTAATGAAGATTTCTTTAGTAAAGTTAAATTTTCATTGTCAAAGGCATCTTCTCTTTTTTCTATATCTAAAATTTCTATATTCTTCACGCCTAAATCACCAAAAGCATTCTTATATTTATTTGCTGCTTCCTTTGGATATTCAGTTGCAACAGTTACAACTAATAAAATATCTTCTTGTTTGTTTATAAAATTACATACTCTTTCTAAAACTTTCTTTTTTCCCTCTTTATCTTCAGCTCCTCCGATTATAATTAAATTACCATTAGGTTTTTCATCCATGTACTCACCTCAAATCATGCATTTTATATTGTTTCCAAAGATTTGACATATTATTCATAATAATTAAGAAGTATAAAATAGAATGCCATCCATTATTATTGCAATTGAAAAATAGCTACGAAACATATAGAAAAACATTTGAAGCATAAAAAAAGAATACATCTTCTTATAGATTATTGAATTCCTTGTGAATCCTGGCACCTAAAGAATAATGTATTCAAAAATAAAATTCTATTAAATCATTAATCAAGCTAACTTTTAATTGTTCATGCTTAATTAGAACTTAGCTCTTCCTGGTATTATTAATTTTTCTCCTTCAATTATAACATCAGGATTATCAATGTTATTTATTGTCACAAGCTCTGCAACTGTTGTACTATACTTCTTAGCTAAGTTCCATAAAGTATCACCTTTACTTATAACATAGATTATAATGCTAGCTTGTTTTTCTTTTACTTCACCCTCTCCCTCTATAACATCAGAAATAAATTCTTTCTTAGTCTCAAAAAATACCTTGCTAGTTATTGATATAGTTGCTTTTATTGCTATAGAGCTGCCTTCTAAATGTGCTTCAATTGCTTCTAATGAACAATTAACTACAGATTTCATTCCTTCTTTAGCCCCAACCATATCTATTACAGTAGTAAATGGTATATCTTCAGAAATATCTTCAAATACCTTATCTTCTTCTGAAGTCTTGTACATTATATTACCCTTTACAAAACCTTCTATAGTTACTTTATCTTCAGTTACTTTCCTATCAGTAATAATTACATTACCAGTTGCCATTATAATCTTTTCTATGTTTGCCTGATTTTCCTTTAATGAAATATAATCTTTAATTGTATTCTCAACTGATTTTGAACCTAAAATTGATCCTATATCATACTTATCTTTTATTAATTCTATAGGAAACTTTGGTGAATAAGCATCCTTAATCACATCTATGTTTTCATCTGAGAAAACCTTAACTAAAGTATCTATAAGAAATTGTGTATTAATTATTCTGGCCTCTCCTAAATCATCATCCTCAACAGTTACATCTGTATTCTTAACTTCATATACAACTGAAGGACTCATCTCACTGTTAACTCCAACCATTTCCTCATCTCTTGAAAGATATACATCATCCTCTAATGATACTATATCTTTTAATTCTTCGCCTAAATATAAAATACTTACCCTACAATAGCAAGCTACATATATTTTATCTTCAGCTAACTTAACTTCTTTTTTATGAAGTGCTACTGAACATTTTAAAATTTTCGAAATCTGTGGCTTATCCATGCCTACTCTTATCATTGAGTTACCTTCAAGCTCTATTTTCTTACTTCCTGCAAGCCTACTTACACTTTCAGTTTGTTTTAATATTTCTACTCCATCACTAGCTTCAATATCTTTAACAAAATCGAATTCTGTGCTTCTATATAATTCCCAATTTAAATCAATTACTCCCTCAATTGCTATCTTTCTCTCATTCATGATTCTTGCATCAATATGTTCTACTTTACATTCTACCTCACATACTACTTTATGTTCCCCTTCATCAAGGTCTAGGCTACTTGTAAACTTTTCATTATAAGAAACTGAATTGACCAACATGTTATCTTCTCTTGGAATATATAGCACTGTATAGTCTACTCTTCCTTCAATAATAGCCTTATCTGCAATAATCTCCTTACTTGTAATACATGGACGAGCTTCAACTGATAGTATATATTGTACATCTGGATGAGTATCAGGAATTAAATATTCTTCTTTCAAAATTGCATTTGATGCATTTTCTTTTATTAATTGTTGAAATTGTAAATTTTCCTTTATGACATCTACCTTTGACATATTTACCTCCTATAAATTCCTACTATCTATTTATATAAAACACTTATCAACTTTATGACAATAATTTGTTAATCTAAAAAAATAAATAAATTTTACTGTATTTTTTTAGCAATTATATAATATTATTTTTTTCGACTATTTTTTTTTAAATTTGTGTTGACAATATTATTAATTTGTCGTAACATAGTAATTGGTTATTGACCATATAACCTCTCATAAATTCTCAATACCCTTTTATACCATAGCTGAAAGATGGAACCCACCATCTTTCTTTTTTTT
>JAQXTC010000226.1 GCA_029219285.1 Clostridiaceae bacterium | reverse complement strand
GCAGGATAACCTATAAGCTTGGATTCATATAAGGCTTCATTTACTACTTCCATAATTTCATTTCTAAGTTCAACACGTACACCAATATCAACAGTACCAGCAGCATGATTAATGTTATGTATTTTGCACATTTTATCTAGCCAGTCAGCACCTTTTCTACCAGTAGCAACAACAAGTTTTTCTGAGAATATTTCTTCATCAATTTTTTTTGTTAGAGCATCTGATATAAGAACACCTTTTATTTTGTTATCTTCTATAATTAAATCTTTTACAGTAGTGTCAAATTTAATTTCAACACCTAAATCTAAAAGATGCTCTTGTATTTTTAAATATATTTTTTGAGCCATTTCTGTACCAAGATGTCTTATAGGACAGTCAACAAGTTTAAGACCAGCTTTAATAGCTTTCTTTCTGATATCTTTTACTTCATCTATGTGCGAAATACCTTCAATTTTTGGATCGGCTCCAAACTTTAGATAAAGCTTGTCTGTATAATCTATAAATTCTTGGGCAACATCACTTCCAATAAGTTCTGGCAAATCTCCACCAACTTCATGGTTAAGAGAAAGCTTACCGTCAGAAAAAGCACCAGCTCCAGAAAATCCTGACGTTATGTGACAATATGGCTTACAATTTACGCATTTCTTAGTTTTTGCCTTTGGACAAAATCTTTTATCAATGCTTTTTCCTTCCTCTATAAGTAGTATGGTTTTCTCTGGATTTAATGTTTTTGCTTCAAGAGCAGTGAATATTCCAGCAGGACCAGCACCTACAATAATTAAATCAAAATTAATCATTAATATACCTCCAAACCACTTATAGCGCAGCTATTTACGGTAGCGCGTAGATACATCTAAACCCTATCTTTAGATTTATATAAGCGAACAATATTATTAAATTATTAAATATATTTCGTATTTCAATTTTAAATTATTTTATAAAATAAATCAATAGTAATTAAAAAAATAGATTTATAAATGAAAAATAAGGGTTATATAAGTTCGAAAACTTAACAGTTGTAGCTAAACAATTAAAATACTAGTAAAATACTTCTAGAATACACATATGATAAAAATAACAATTTACAAACTATCATAATATTTTTAATAGGAGTATAAAATGAGAATAACAAAATTAGATTTACAAATTGAAGATTTAGAATGGTATGCAATAGATAAAAATAATAACATTACATCAGTATTTAGCCCAGAATTAGTAAAAATATGAAAAAAACCTTGATTTTAATACTTTAGCTTGGTGAAGTATTAAACAACAAGTAAATATTAAGGGGGATTTAAAATGCAAGTAAGAAAGATGTTTAGAAAAATAATCCTAATGTTTATGTTATGAGTTTTTGGGGCAAGCACAGTAGCATGTGGTAGTAGCAATGATAAGTCAAAGACAATGGAAAAAGATAAGCTAGTTTTAGGTTTTGATGATACTTTTGTTCCTATGGGATTTAAAGATGATAATGGCGAGTATACTGGTTTTGATATTGAACTTGCTATAGATGTAGCAGATAAAATGGGAAAGAAAATTGAATTTCAACCTATCGATTGGACAATGAAAGAAAGTGAATTGAAAAGTGGGAATATTGATTTTATTTGGAATGGATATTCAGTAACTGATGAAAGAAAAGAAGTAGTTGACTTCGGTAAAGCCTATTTGAAAAATAGACAAGTAATTATTACTCTTGCTGATTCAAAGATTAATTCCAAAGAAGACTTAAAGGGTAAGGTAGTTGCAGCTCAAAGCGAGTCAAGTGCAATTGATGCCATTGGGGATGAGAAAAATAATTTTAAGGAATTAGTTACCTTTGGGACTAACGATGAAGCTTTAAGAGATTTAGAAGCAGGTAGAAGTGAAGCAGTAGTTGCTGATGAAATTCTTGTGAAATACTATACAAATCTTAAAGGTGCAGATAAATATAAAATTTTAACAGATGATTTTGGTGCTGAAGAGTATGCAGTTGGTATGAGAAAAGATGATAAAGAATTAGTTGATGCATGGAATAAGGCTTATGATGAAGTTGTTTCTGATGGTACAGCTAGTGAAATTTCAAAGAAATGGTTTGGAGAAGACATTATAGTAAAGTAATTTTAATTAAGGAGGAAGAGCATAATGGATACAATGATGCAATTAATGCCGCAACTTTTAGTAGGGCTATTAACAACTTTAAAGATGTTTATTTTTACATTAGTTTTATCAATTCCGTTAGGTATTGTTGTGGCTCTTTTTAGAACTTCTAAAATTAAGTTATTAAAAGGAATTACAGGTTTCTATATTCTTATAATGAGGGGAACACCACTTCTTTTGCAGATAGTATTTATATTTTTTGGTTTGCCTTTAGTAGGTATTGCCTTTGATAGATTTCCAGCAGCTTTAATTGCTTTTGTTTTAAATTATGGAGCTTATTTTGCTGAAATTTTTAGGGGTGGAATTCTTTCTATCGATAAAGGTCAATATGAAGGTGGAGAAGTATTAGGGCTATCAAGCACAGATATATTTTTTAGAATTATTTTACCTCAAGGGTTCAAAAATGTTTTGCCTCCTATAGCTAATGAAATTATTACTCTTGTTAAGGATACTGCACTTGTATATGTTGTTGGACTTGACGAGTTATTAAGAATTGGACAAATAGCTACTAATAAATTATCATCTCTTGTACCATTATTTTTAGTTGGTGTTATATATCTTATTTTGATTGGGGTTTTAACTAAGGTTTTAGGAAAAGTGGAAGAAAAGTTTAGTTATTATGAATAAGGAGGAAGTAGACATGCTAAAAGTAAAGGGCTTAAGAAAGAGTTTTGGTAATACAGAAGTATTAAAAGGTGTAGATTTAGAAATTGAATGTGGTGAAGTTGTTGTTATTGCTGGTCCATCTGGTGGAGGTAAAACCACATTATTAAGATGTATAAATAATTTAGAAAAGGCAGATAGCGGACTAATTGAAATTGACGGGAAAGTATTATGTAAAGATGGTAACTTTGCAGATAAAAAGGCTATGAAGGAGATAAGAAAAGATATCGGACTTGTATTTCAAAATTTTAATTTGTTCCCACACATGAGTATTATTCAGAATCTTATTGAAGCACCACAAAGAGTGTTAAAGAAGAAAAAAGAGGAAGCTTTGAAAGATGCAGAGGTAATATTAGAGTTTTTAGGGCTTTTAGATAAGAAAAATAATTATCCTTTCGAGTTATCAGGAGGTCAAAAGCAAAGAGTTGCTATCGGTAGAGCTTTAGCATTAGAACCTAAACTTATGTGTTTTGATGAACCAACATCAGCTCTTGATCCTGGTCTTACTAGTGAAGTTGCAAAACTTATAAGAAAGGTAAGCAAAGAAAAAAATATGGCAATGTTTATAATTACACATGATATGGGTTTTGCCAAGGAAGTAGCTGATACAATTTACTCAATGAATAATGGTAAATTGAGTGATGGAATAATTTTTGAAGATGATAATATATTATAAATTAGTTAATTAAAATGGTCCCTATGTCAAGGACACAAGAAAAAGGCTAGGCGCTAGAAGCTGTTTCCTGTATTGTACAGGAGCCAGTTTTTTTAATCCTCTTATAATTTTAGCTGGTTCTTTTTTATGTGAAAGTGACTAGAGTCCCTATACAACGTGATTTAGGTGGCGTATAATTATTATGGGAACTGGTAATTTGGTAGGACAGTTACATTTATTTAGCATGTAAAAAAAGCCTTGAACCTTGTGCAAAATCAAGTGAATTTTTTATTGTAAATTGATTGGGAGGATTTAAGAATGTTTGATTTAGACTTATATAAAAAAGCAGAAAAAAAACATGGAAGTATTTGGAGTGATGGTGTTGATGAAGCTGCAATAGATAAATTAGCTAATGATTTAAATGTTATATTACCATCAAGTTATAAAAAATTTTTAATGAAATTTGGAGAAGGTGGGATAACAGGAGTATATTTTTTCGGAATAAAAGATGAAAAATATTCTTCTGCATTTGAAAAAACTATCAAGTTTAGAAAAAGGTATAAAATTAATAAAAGTTGGGTTGTAATAGCTGATGAATCTAATAACTGGCAAGAATATATTTTGTGTTTAGATACTAGTAGAATGAAGGATGATGAATGCCCAATAGTAAAGTATGACTATAATCATTCAGAAGTAGATGATTATAAGGATAATTTTTATGATTTATTTAATTATAAATGTGAGGTAGCTTTATATGATTAATTTATTTAATAGGAATGAATTCATAGATTTAGAATTTTTTCTATTAGAAAATGAGCAATACAAGGAAACAGTAGCAAGTTTATTACAAATTATAGGCTATATAAAACCTAATAAACTTTATTTTGGTTACTATTACAATGATAATCAAGAAGAATTTAATAAAAAGAAGCTGGATAAAATTGTAGAAAGTAATTGGGATGATTATGAAGACTATTTATTAAGTATACACGGTTCAGGAAAACAATTTTTAAATCTACGGATTTCGCCATATTTAAAAGAAGTATCTATGTGTAAAATAAGAATTAATAAATCTGTATTTGAAAAAAATAAACAAGCTATAATATCAATATGTGAAGATATTTCTAGCTTTAGTTCAATAATGTATGGATTTGCAGATGCATCAGTAAGTAATCCATATTTTGAAAAAGGGTATGGGCAAATGAAGTTTGGAGCACATTGGCTTTCATGGTATGGACAATGGATGTTACAGTATATTGATGAAAAAAGAATGCAGACTATTAAAGAAAATGCATATAGCTTCCTTAAAAGAGATGTATATGCAACTGCTCAATTATATGAAAGTCCATGGAAGTATAGGAGTAAGCAGTTTCATCAAACATATAGGAACTTTATGAGGAAAGTAAAATTTGAAGAATTAGTATTAGAATATAATAAAAAACATGAGTTTCAAGAAGTTGAGAAAGAAGATTTACTTTTTGGTAATAATAACAATGAAAATTAAGTGAAAAGAACTGGTTGAAAAAAAATTCAGCTAGTTCTTTTTTTTAAAAAGTGACTAAAGTCCCATATGAACTTAGAATGGAATAAGTGTATAATTATGGTATAAAGAGGTGTTATTTAGTCAAAGAGAAGGGAAAATAAATTATATGAATTCATGTTTGAAAAAAATAAATAATTTATGCAATGAAGCACAAGAGTATGAAGAAATGAATATTTTTGATTTAGCATTAAAAAATTACAATGAAGCATTAGAATTAATACCAGAAGAAGATAATGATGAATATGATCAATTGAATCTCTTAATCAATACCTCAATAGGAGATATAACGTTTAATGAGAAAAAATATAGTGAAGCTATGAATTGGTATTATGAAGCTAAAGATAGTGGATATGGGTTTAACAATCCATATGTGATTTTTTCAATTGGAAAGTGTTTTTATGAACAAGGAAAGATGGAAAAAGCTAAAGAGTATTTTATAAAAACTTATATGTTAAGTGAAATTGATATTTTTTGTAGTGAAGATATGAAATATTACAATTTGATAGAAGAATTAATTTAGGAGTGATAAAAATGAATGAATTAGAAAGAAAATTTTTTGATAAAAAGTCTGAGTATATTGAACTGTTTGAAAGTGGAAAAGTAGAAGAAGCTTTTAAGATGATGAAAGAAGTAAAAGCAATGTTTGAAGAACCAATAATACAAGAAGGTTTATATTATTTATTGGTTGAGGATTTTATAAATATGTGCATTAAAACTGAAAAATATGAATTGGCGAATAAGTACTTAAGTCTTTTGTTTGTTGCAGGGGGAACACGTGCTGATTATGGTGATAAGGAGTTTATTGCTGGAGAATTAGCTTATGCACAAGGTGAAATGGAGTTAGCTAAAGAATTGTTTTATCTTTCGAACTTTAAGAGTGAAGGTGATTTGTTAAGAGGTAAGGAAAACAAAAAGTACAGAGAGCTCATAAGAGGTATGTAATTGAATGGTAGGAGATATTAAGTGGATATAAAGACAATTATTAATTTAGCAAATGCAGGATATGCTGGTGCACAAAGAAGACTTGGAGATATGTATCAGTTTGGTGATTTTGTAGAGATGAATTTAGATGAAGCAATTAAGTGGTACAAGTTAGCTGCTAAGCAAGGCGAAGACAAAGCAGAATTTAGTTTAGGAACAGCCTATTTAAATGGAAATGGTACAAATAAAGATTTAGAAAAAGGAATTCAATTAATTGAGAAATCTGCTGATCATAATAATTCTTTAGCACAATATTATTTAGGCAGGATGTATTGTGAAGGTAAATATGTAATTCAAGATAAAGAAAAAGGTTATTATTATATTGAATTATCAGCTAATCAAGGATATGCAAAAGCGCAATGCATTATTGGTTATCTTTATAATCTAGGCGAGGAAAGAGAAAAAGATTATAAAAAATCTCTTAAATATTTTAAATTTTCAGCACAGCAAGAAGATCCAGATGCCCAATTTGCATTAGGTGATTGCTATTTTAATGGCAATGGAATAGAAAGAGATTATGAAAAGGCATTTGAGTATTATCAATTAGCAGCTGAACAGAACCATGGATTTGCAGAATATAAGTTAGGTCTTATGTATGAAAATGGTTTCGGAACAGATAAAAATATTGAATTAGCAATAAAATATTTTACTTTAGCAGCAAAGCAAAATATTAAAGAGGCTCAGAGTAAGTTGTCATTATATTCTGTCTAAAATGATGATGAAAGAAATTATAAAAATGACAAAAGAATATAGAATCGATAATTGTACAGGAACAGAACTAAAATAAGATTCATTTTAGTATGAATAAAAAAACATTTGAGCAATGATGTAAATAGTAAGACATTTATATCATTGCTTTTTCAAGTGGATGCTTATGCATTCAATAACATATGTCATGAACAAATTCCATGGGCTACTATTTATTAATTAAGCACATATTATAAAACGTCAGCTTCTAACTTGCGTTTTTTTGCAATTAGTATTATAAAAATCATTGTGGTAATTATATTTATTTATGCAATTTTTATGGCTAAAGAGAAAAGATATATAAAATTAAATAATAGTATACAGGTTTATTGGACATACTAATCCCAAAGGAGAGTGTCATAATATGAAGAAGACAGCATTAAATGAATGTAAATGGGGAGATAAAGTCGAACTCATTTTAATGATAAAAAAAATTCTTGATAAAAGTGATTCAATGATTTGGGCTTATTGTGGTGATAAGAATAAAGAAGTCAAATGTATAATAAAGTATGATGCTTTAAGATTAGAAGAAGGAAACGTAGTTAAACTTAAAGGAACCTTTGCCGAACCATTTAAGGTGGATTTGGTTGAAAAAATTGAAGAATATGATATAAAAGACTTTCTTCCACAGGTAAAACGTCCAATAGATGAAATAATGGATGAAATAGAAACTATAACAAATAAAGAGATTGTCTCAGCAGAAGGGAAAATGTTAAATAACTATTTCTTTAATAATGAACATTTTATTGAAAAATTTAGAATGGCAATAGGCGGAGTGTTTAATCATCATAATTATTTAGGTGGTTTAGCAGAACATACTTTAGGCGTAATGAAGTTAACTCAGTTTTTGGCTTATAATTATGATCTTAGATATAAGGAAATAGCTATACTTGGAGCAAAACTGCATGACATAGGAAAAGTTTATGAAATGAGATATGATGGCCCTTTTAAGTATACTTTAAAAGGAAGTATGCAAGGACATATTGTCATGGGTGTTCAAATGATAGAAAAAGCTTTTGTAGAAAATTCAGAAGTTTATAATGATATATTTAAGGAAAGAATTAAAGGAATTATAGTACAACATCATGGAAAGCTTGAATATGGATCACCAATTGCACCAAGATCTCAAGAAGCATTTGCTGTTCATTATGCAGACTATGTAGATGCAGCCATGAATAAAGTTAATATTATAAGTGAGGGAATTGATAATGAGACATGGAGCAATTATGATACGAGAATAGAAGGCAGATTATTTTTATAAGAATATTAAGATACTAAATGGACATAATATAAATGACCTTTCGAGGTTGCGTAGGTAGATTGCTGGCAGGAAACTTTTCCTGCCGGCTTTTTTACTTAATAACCACAATCATCAATTTCCCATTTACTATTTTTACCTTTCCTTATTAGCGTCCAGCTATAATTTGTATATGATGAATTTGAATTGAATACAGGATTATCTCCAGAATCATCAACAACAAAGTTAGAAAGAATAACAATAACATCTTCATTTTTAACGTCATTTACGGAACCACGACCATAGTTAAGATAAGCATCTACTAAAGAATTTGATTGCTTTTCTTCATACCATAACTTAGTTAAAGTACAAGCTTTGAAATCAAAATTATCTTTTACACAATCAATGGCATCATTAATTTCACTTTGAGAAAACTTAGTGGATTTGCCAATCTCAATGTTTAAGTCATTAGATACTTTTGTGTTATTACAACCATTTAGAGATAATAAAAAAATAGCAAAACATAAACTAACAATAATCTTTTTCATGAAATATTCCTCCTTTTCTTGTTTGTAATAATTTGGTTGATTTATTTATACTATATTTACACATTTAAAGAAATATATAAATTAAATTAATGAGAAATTAATTGAAAAATTGAAGGTTTATGATTTCGTTAACATGTCCATAATTCTAAATAAAAAAATATTGGTTAAAGGAGATTATTGTTATGTCAAGAATGAAGAGAATATGGAGACCAGGCTTTGTATATCACATTACTTCAAGAGGAAATAATAAACAAGTTCTATTCTTAAATAATGCTGATTATAATACATATATTAATGAGATGAAAAATAGTCTGAAATATTTTGAAGATGATAAATATGAAGTATATAGTTATTGCATTATGAATAATCATGTTCATATACTTAT
>JAQXTC010000225.1 GCA_029219285.1 Clostridiaceae bacterium | reverse complement strand
CGCTAGATCCTAAGTCTAGTGCGTCTGCCAATTCCGCCACATCTGCATTTAATATTGTTTTTTTGGTGGCTTACCGGGGAATCGAACCCCGGACACCTTGATTAAAAGTCAAGTGCTCTACCGACTGAGCTAGTAAACCATCTTGGCAGGGATAGCAGGATTCGAACCTACGAATGCCAGAATCAAAATCTGGTGCCTTACCGCTTGGCGATATCCCTGTATATGGGGTGAACGATGGGACTCGAACCCACGACAACCAGTGCCACAAACTGGCGCTCTACCAACTGAACTACATTCACCACATGGTGCGTGTTAAGAGATTCGAACTCCTGGCCCACGCCTTAGAAGGGCGTTGCTCTATCCAGCTGAGCTAAACACGCATGTGCTAAGAACGAATATTATTTTATGATATCTCATTCTTTTTGTCAACCCTTTTTGAAAACTTTTTTTCAAAAGGTTGATGTGGAGCGGGTAGTGGGAATCGAACCCACCTTTCCAGCTTGGAAGGCTGGAGTATTACCGATATACGATACCCGCATAATGGTCGGGGTGACAGGTCTCGAACCTGCGACCTCATGGTCCCAAACCATGCGCGCTACCATCTGCGCCACACCCCGGTGCTTGTCGTCATCATCTCGTGACGACAATGATTATTCTACAATATGCTACCTAATCCGTCAATACCTTTTTTCAAATAAATATAAACTTATGCGAAAAACCAAGAAAAACAAAGCTATTTTCTCTAAATCGCCTCTACATATTTTTGATAAAGTATATAAAATCTAAATTATGTACTATTCTTTTAGCTCTTTAACATATATATCCGGTTCCTCATCCTCTTCTAACCTAATATAACCAACATATCTCTTTCCCAGTCTTGGAAGAGATATACTTCCTGGATTCATAAAAGTCATGCCTAAAGTTTCCTCTAACATAAAAGTATGAGTATGTCCAAAAAGAACTATATCAGCTTCTAACTCTCTCGCTCTATAATAAATATTATTTAAATTATTTTTTACTGAATAAAGGTGTCCATGTGTTATAAATATCCTTTTACCCATAATTTCTATTACTTGTTCTAATGGATATTTGTTACTATAATCACAGTTCCCCTTAACAACGTATAATTGTCCTTTAAATTCTTTAGCTATTTCATCAACATCTTCAACATTATCACCAAGATGTATTAATACATCTGCGTCTTTAATATAATTTTTTGCAGCATTTATATATTTATTTACTCTATGAGTATCACTAATTACAGCTATAAGCAAAATTAATACTCCTTTCGTTTATAAAAATCCATTTATTTTGTCTTTTAATTCTTGTAATGCTCTACCTCTATGACTTACACTGTTTTTTTCTTCTGCGCTCATATCATCAAAAGTTTTTTGCATAGGTTCATAAAAGAATAATGGATCATAACCAAATCCACCTTCACTATTTAAGTTATCTAATATTCGTCCTCTTACTTCTCCTCTTACTGAAAGAATTTCATTATTACTATTAACTAAAGCTATTTGGCAAACAAACTGCGCTCCTCTCTTTTCTATAGGTACACCTTTCATTTCATCTAATAACTTTAAATTATTCTTTGTATCATTCCCATGCTCTCCAGCATATCTTGCTGAATATATTCCTGGTTTACCATTTAGACAGTCTACTTCTAACCCAGAATCATCAGCTATTACAATAAAATCTTTATCTCCTCTATCTCGTAAGTATTTTGCAATTTCAGTAGCTTTCTTTTTTGCATTTTCTTCAAAAGTAATACCATCTTCTACAACATCAATCTCTATACTTTCTTCTTTTAATGAAGTGACTTTTACATTAATATCATCTAAGAGTTCTTTCATTTCCTTAATTTTATGTGCATTATTACTAGCTAATATTATTTTTTTCATTTATTTTTGTCCCCCTGTTCCTATCCATAAAGCATCCATCTTTAATACATCCTTTTGCGCTTGAATCATTTGTTTTATACCTTTTTCACCCAAATCAAGTAACTCATTTAGCTCACTTCTATTAAAGGGTGATTCTTCCCCAGTACCTTGTATTTCAATAAAATTGTTCTCATCTGTCATAATTAAATTCATATCTACCTTTGCATTTGAATCTTCCTCATAACATAAGTCTAATAACTTTTCATCATTAACAACTCCCACACTTGTAGCTGCCACAAAATTTCTTATAGGGTATACCTTAAAAGGCTTTTGCTTATGCAATTTGTTAACAGCATCAACCATTGCAACAAAAGCTCCTGATATAGAAGTAGTTCTTGTTCCACCATCAGCTTGTATTACATCACAATCAACCCACAAAGTTCTTTCTCCTAAAGCTTTTAAATCTACAACCGAACGTAAAGCTCTACCAATTAACCTTTGAATCTCCATTGATCTTCCATCAACTTTTAATCTTGCAATATCTCTTACCTTTCTGCTTCCGGTAGCTCTAGGAAGCATACTATACTCTGCAGTAATCCAACCTTGTCCTGTTCCCTTTAAAAATGGTGGTGCTTTTTCTTCTACTGATACATTGCATAAAACTTTTGTATCTCCCACTTCAATAAAAACAGAACCTTCTGCATATTTTGTATAATGTCTAGTTATCTTCACATGTCTTAATTGTTCTTTTTTTCTTCCATCTATACGCATTAAAACACCTTCTTTGAATTTTCAATATTAGTACATACTTTACCATTCATATTCTTACCTATTATAAATACTGATATAACCATTTTATTTTAAATAATAATAAAAATGCCACCATAAGATATAGAAATAATCATTAATTTAGTTTTTATGCACTATTTCACTCTCTATCTCATATTAATTAATAAGAATACTAAAAATATGAGGTGAATAATTTTGAGATATATTGGGCCTTTTTTTAGAATGAATAGTCTTTCAAAAAACGATATTGAAGGACAACTTTTTTTCCTATCAAAAGAAGCCATGAAGACAATTGTTTTAAACTCTAAATGTGGAATTATATCTTCATTTAGGTCTTCAAAAAAATCCTCTCACAAAGACAATATTAGCATATTAAATGACTTTTCTCCACTTACTTGCATATACAAAAAATCAGATTCTGTTTTTATTCATAGTAAATCTTCATTAGGTTTTGATGAATCATCATTTAGAAAGGATATAAATCCAACAACTAATGCTTTGATGACTTTATCACTATTAGAACTTGCTGACTATTACTCTAATTACAAATTAAGTAATAGAAGCCAAGAATCCTTTGAAAAAGCTTACTTCACTATTTGCGAAAACCAATTAGAATTTTTTTCTGAACACCTAAGAAATGCTGAGGGTGTATTTGTTGAAAAAAAGAATATCTCTGATAATAATTCAAAAGGATTTAATTTAATTGAGAAGAATAAAAAATTTAATTTTCCAGATCAAGCATTTATGATGAATGCCTATTATCTATTTGCAAAATTAAATGAAGATAATCCAGTTAGTACTGAATATAAGAATTTTTCACTTCAAATTCTAGATATGTTCATTGATTTTAATGAAGCTTTATACAATCTTTCTTTTGATGATGGCTGTAAAGTTTTATTCTGTTTTAATTTGTTTTATAATCTTTCTAATGAAGAGAAATGCAAATCTTTAATAATAGATTTAAGTGACTTTTTGATTAATAAATTTGATGAGAAAGACTACTATTCTGATGAGCTAGATAATTGTTGTCTTTTAGCTTTAACACTAACTGATTCTTATAAACATACAGACATTATAACTTTTAAAGAAAAGAGCAACGAAATATATGAGAAATTAGAATCATTATATGATGATAACAAAGGAATATTTTTAAAGTTAAATGATAAAAAAGAAATCAAATATACGTCTCTAGAAATAGGTTTATATTTTTTAGCTCTTCTTTTACATTCAACTGATTCAGATAATTCAATTGAATATAAAAACATGATATCTACATTATATAAAAAATATTTTATTTCTTCCGGACTAATCTGTAGTTGGCCTGAAGCTCCTACATTAGATGAAATAGAAAGATATAGAGGATTATCTTTAAAATCTCAAGACATGTTAGATGAAAGCTATTTTAGAATGCCAGAAGTACCAACTCCAACTAGCTCTGGTTTTGCACCCATTTTTGCAAAAAACATAGTATATTCTAAAAAGAAAGATAACTTTACTCGAAAAAAAGATACTTTTGATAGCAACAAAAATATGTTTTTATATTTTATAATAATCCACTATTTAAAAAATGATATTGTAGACGATATGAATTTTAAAGCTTACGCTATAGAAGAAAGCAATAACAATGAAGACAATATTGAAAATGATAATGAATCTATAATAACCAAAAATGATTGTAATACCGAAACTATAAAAACAAAACCAGCGGCAATTACTAATCCTTCACCAAAACGTAAATCTAAAAATAATAAAATCTAAAAATAATTGAATCTAAAAAAAACAGGGTGGAAAATTTAAAGCTCCACTCTGTTTTCTTTTATGCTAGAAAAATCTATATTCCCATTACCATCAAAATTAATTTCTAAAATTTTATCAGATATAGCTATATTATCATTAAGAAACATTATAGGTAGTAATGTATAACTTGAAAATAATTCTTCTTCCTTGTTTTTCGAAGAAAATTTTATATTAGTTATTTCCTTGAAACTATCATATAGTTTTTCTTTATCCTTACTGTTACTTTCTTTTGAAAAAATACACATATCATAATTATCATTCAAATAATCACCATCTATACTCTCTTCCAAATAATAACACTCCAGTAATATACCATTTTTTTTAAAGTAGTCAATTAAGTAATTACAGTATGTATTTATATCACAACTATTTATCACCGCTAATTTCAACTTATTAGGCTTATTCCATTCTATATTATCAATTATTGCTTTTTTCCTTGATTGTATCTTATTTAAATCCTTTAAATCATCTCTAAAATAACTGCCATTAGCTGCTTTAATACTTTTTGAATTACTACTTTCATATTTTTCCGTAGCATCATATATAATTTTATACAATCCCCTTCTATCATCTAACGATAATCTCTTATCTTTCTGTATAGCTAAATAAATACCTTTATTAGAATCACTGGTTTTTATTTTTCCTTCTTTATTAAGCTTATTTAATTCTGAAACCGGTGGATTATAAACAACATCCCTTTCCCCTACTTCATAGGATGCCATTGATAATTCACTGCTTTCATCCTTTTTATATTTAATAGTTGACGCCACCTTATCCTTTATATATTTATTTTTTGTTAATGTAATGCTATCATCATTCACACTGTCTATCATATATTCTCCAGAATAAATCATACTTTTATTCATACTCATAACATCGCCCCAAATTTCAGGGTATTTTCTAATCCTATATTGTGGTTTTGTTAATTCTTTTAAAAAGTCATTACTTTTTTCATTAAGCCTTATCTTTAAGGTGTTTTCTTCACAAGAAATAGCAACTAATTTATCAAAACTGCCTTTACCTTGCCTAAACTCTTTTGCGCCATATATATTCAAAAGAGCTGATATACTTTCTTCATCTTCTATATTTAATAATTTTTGAAAATACTCTCTATAATTATCAGCAGTAATCTTACTGCCATCACTCCAATATACATCTTCACGAATTACAAAATTATACTCTATACCATCATTACTAATAGAATAGCTAGCAGCTAAAGAAGGTTCTATACCATCTTTAGTATTCAATGTTACTAAACCTCTGCTAACAGCACATATTATATTTTCATATTCTTTAGATAAGCTCCCTACTTTTTTTAAGTTATTAGGAATATCTTTGGATGCAAAAACTATATGATTACATTCTACTTTAGTCACATTTTCCTTTTGAATAAATCCCAAAGCAAAGCATACAATTATCATTGTAACAATGATACAAACTAAAATCCTCTTCATTAAAATTGCACTCCTTTTTTCTTTCGTATTTAAATTATGACCATTGTAAATTCTATTTAATCAAATCCAATTCTTATAAAAATATTAATTGTGTTATAATATTAATATATTTTGACAGGAGGTTTTATTATGGCAATTCTATACGGAGCTACTTGTATTGTTGGTATAATATTTATGGTTGCTTTCTTATTTATTGGAATATGGTTATTTATAACTGCATTGAAATCTTATGAACAATTAAGATATAAAAATTATATTTTAGAAAAAATTTATCAAAAACTTAGCATAATTTCAAACTCATATTATGATGAAAAGCAATCAAATGAAGATGACATAAAAGATTTATTAGATTTAGATAAAGATGAAAAAATATCTCACATCAATCAAAGAAAAAGAGAGAATCATTAAGATTCTCTCTTTTTCAGTTCTCTATTTAACATAATTTATTGACACTATTAATAATGCAGTAATAGTCAAGCTCAATAAAGAATATATTATTTTTCTGTTACCATGCTCATTAATCCAAAATCTAATAGCTAATAATCCCATAGTTACAGATAAACCTATCTGTATTGGTCTATAAGAATAGAATATCTTCTGCACATAATGAAATTGATATGAAGTTAAAAGTGTACAAATAATTAATATACTTGTCACAACTGACGATGCAAGTGTCATTATATTAATAAATTTCTTCATTTTTACTCACCTATCATACTCTCAAATTCTTCTTCTGAAAGCACTTTAACACCTAAATTTATAGCTTTAGTAAGCTTAGAACCTGCCTCTT
>JAQXTC010000224.1 GCA_029219285.1 Clostridiaceae bacterium | reverse complement strand
AAAAATTCTCCTAGCATTTTTTGCATCAACTTCACCAAGGGCAATACCTCTTACTATTATAGTTAAACTTTGAGTTCCGGCATTTCCTCCCATACCTGTAACTATAGGCATAAATGTTGCAAGTGCTACAACTTTACTTATAGTTCCTTCAAATAAAGCAACAGTTGCTGAAGCCAAAAGTGCAGTTAGTAAATTAACAAAAAGCCAAGGTAATCTACTATGAATTGATTCTTTAAGTGTACCATTTACCTTTTCTTCTTCGTCTACTCCACCTAGCCTATGAATATCTTCAGTACTTTCGTTTTTTACTATCTCTATAATATCATCAGCTGTTATTATACCTAACAAATGTTCCTCATTATCCACAACTGGCATAGTTAAGAATCCATACTTTTCAAATTTATTGGCAACAACCTCCTGGTCAACATCATACTTAACTGAAATAACATTCATATTTATAATTTCAGAAATTAAGGTATTAAAGTTTGATGAAACTAATTCTCTTAAAGAAATAACCCCTGAAAGTTTTTTATTTTCATCTGTAACATAAATATAATAGGCACTTTCAGCATCTGGGGCAGTTTTTTGCAGATATTTTAAAGTATCATATACAGTATCATCATTTTTTATGGATATAAACTCAGTTGCCATAATACCGCCAGCAGTTTCACTATCATATTTTAAAAGACTTTTAACATCTTCACGCTCTTCTTCGTTCATCATTGAAAGAATATCTTTTGATTCATCTTCACTAAGAATACCCACTAAATCAGTTATTTCATCAGATGACATTTCATTCAAAATTTTCTTCTGTCTATCTTTATTAAATAGTCTTAAGATATTATATTTATCCTGATCTTCTTCTTCATCTATAATAGCTGCAACCATCCAATCAGGAAGTCTCATTAATATTTCATAAGCCTTTTTCTCATTTTCATGAATTACGTCTAAAATATCTGCTGGATGAATATCTTCGATAACATTTGTTACATCTTCATAACTTCCATCTATAAGTATTTTTGATAATTCTTTTTTCATAATACTCACCTCTACTCCATGTTAGAGGTTTTAATTATATTTGAATAAAGACACCCCTAACAAAATATTCAGTTGAAAGATTTCACTACATTGCGTAGGAACCGTGTCCATATCCTCACCACCTAAACTGTAAAATAATTACTATTATATTTTATAATATTCTTTCAAAATAATATGGTCAATATAATATTCTTAATTTTGCCAAATATAAAAAACTGTGCTACTTATAATAGCACAGTTATCTACTTAAAAATAATCTTTCGTATCTACTTTCAAGCCTTTATTCTTTAACCTATTTTCAATAAATTCCTTCACCAAAGTATAGAATACCGCAAATAAAGGTACTCCTATAATCATTCCAATTAGTCCTAAAAATTTACCAGCAACTAGTATTGAGAATAAAATCCAAAATGCAGAAATACCAATTGAATTTCCTAAAATCTTTGGTCCAATAATGTTTCCATCAATTTGTTGAATAATTAGTATGATAACTAAAAACCATAACGCTTTTACTGGTGATACAAATAAAATAATAATTACAGATGGTACTGCTCCTATAAACGGTCCAAAGAAAGGTATGATGTTTGTAATTCCAACTATAACTGATACTAACAATGTATAAGGCATACTACACAATGAAAGTACAATAAAAGTTAATACTCCAATAATAGCCGAATCCAATATTTTACCACTCAAAAATTTACCAAAGGTATCATTACTTGTATGAGCAATATCTACTAATTTATTAGCAATCTTTTCATTACAAATTGCATATGTAATCTTCTTAAATAATGCACAAAACTTTTCTTTGTCAATTAATAAATAAATTGAAATTATTAATCCAAGCACAATATTCCATACCTTAGAAGCTAATGATGTAAAGAAACTACCTAGAATAGGAATTAAATCAGTTAAGAATTTAATAATATAGTTAACAAATTCATTCCAATTTTCCTTTAGCATATTTATGTATTCTTCTTTAAGGTCTAAACTTTCTAATAAGTCATCTAAGAATTTACTTAAATTTTCAATATGACTTGGTATACTATTAGCCAGACCAACAATACTTTCAATAAGTTGAGGTAAAACAAAATGCAGGAATAATGCAATAATTAATGCCCCTGTTAGATATGTTAGTAATATTGCCACCCCTCTTTTAGATTTTAACCCTGTTTTTTTAATTACGCTATCTTTTAGTACTTTATTCTCAAAGAAACGCAAGATAAAATTGAATAAGTATGCTATACCAAACCCCATAATTATCGGTTGTAAAATAACCATAAAATAACTCAATTTATCAATAACTACACCTAATTTAGATAATCCTAAATAAAATAAAATTACTGAACATACAACTAAGAATGTATATACAGCAATAGTCGTATATTTTGTGTTCCAGTTTACCTTCATATTTCCTCCATATTATTAACTTTATAATCTATAATATAAATATAGGCTGATACTATGTCAATAAGATTCACTACGATTTAAGATTAAATTAAAAAAAGATGCTAATGTTAGCACCTTTTATAAAATTATTATTTTTTTCTTTTTCTTGACAAAGCCCAAACACCAGCTATTATTGCTCCTGCTGTAACAACAGATGCTGCTGCACATAATTTAGTGTAAAAAGAAAAATCTTTGTAGCTTTCATTAGAACCGCAATTTAATGATTCTTCATTCGTTTCTGTAATAGATTTCATATATTTGTTAATATAATAAATTCTCGATAAAACTTCCTTTGAGAAATTCTCCTCTAATATATCTTTTAGATTATTAAGGTTACTCTCATCACATCCCCTAGGATCAAGCAAGAATTTTTTATCATTATATTCTTCAAATAAATTATACTCACTTCCTAAATCAATAGCTTCTTTAAATTCGCTAGGTGTGCATTCATCATTATAAACCATTTTTGTCAGAATTCCTCTAGCTTCTTCCATATTATTATTTTCTACTGCAATTTTAAAATTTTCTAACACGTCCTCGCCTCCTAAGGTTTATTTAATTATATATTATCACCGAATTTTTACTTTTTGAATAGAATATAGTAATATTAAGAATTTTTTTACATAAAAATAAGATTGATAAAAAACATTATTGTTTTTTATCAATCTTATTTAATCACTCATATTTCTATTATTATAAGAATAAACATTATAATCTTGCCATATTTGTTCTAGGCTTCCAAAGATTTCAGACACATCTTCTTTCTCTCTCATACCAACTGCAATTATAAGAGCATTTATAACTGATAAAGGAGCAACAAGAGAATCTACGAAAGATGCCATATTACTTTGCGCAATCAAAGTATAATCAGATTTACTAGCAAGTGGAGATAAAAGACTATCGGTAATTGCAACTACTTCTGCACCTTTAGCTTTAGAAAAATCAAGAACATCTATTGTCTTTGCTGCATATCTTGGAAATCCAATTCCAATAACTAAATCTCCTTCTTTTACATTAATCATTTGTTCAAAAATATCAGAAATTCCATAGCTTACAACTCTTACATTTTGTAATATTATATTTAAGTAAAAACCCAGAAATTCTGAAAGTGCTGTAGAACTTCTTAGCCCTATTATGTATATGTTTTTAGCTTTAAATATTGAATTTAAAACTTGTTCAAATGTATATGGATTAATTTTTTCAAGTGTAGCTCTTATATTTTCCATGTCTGCTTTTAGAACACCTTTAAGAGCATCACCATTAGTTACAAAATCATTTGATAGTTCAAGTCTTTGAACTGTTGTAAGTTTATTTTTAATTAGCTCTTGTAATGCTTTTTGAAGCTTTGGATAACCAGAAAAGCCTAATTCATTAGCAAATCTAACAACAGTTGATTCTGAAACACCAACTGAAGTTCCAAGTTTTGCTGCTGTCATAAAAGCAGCTTTATCGTAATTTTTTAATATATATTCAGCTATACGTTTTTGACCCTTACTCAATCTAGAAAATCTTATTTGAATAAGTCTCATAAGGTCTTTACCTTGATCTTTTACGTCCTCATTCATAATGTTCACCTATCATATCTAATTAAATTATTAATTTCACATTTATTTTACCACTTTATGCAAGACTATTCAATAAAAAATCATTTTTATTGTCCATTTATATAGTTTTAGTTTAATTTATGCAAGATTTCAAACTAAAATTTCATAATTATAGATTTTGTATATACATAAGTTCTTTTGAAGATAAATCTCTATATGCTCCTACCTTTAGGTCAGCTAATTGAATCTCCCCAATAGAAACTCTTTTAAGTTCAACAACATCATGGTTTAAGGCAGCACACATCTTTCTTATTTGTCTATTTTTACCTTCATGAATGATAATTTCAACCGTACTAATGTTATTCTCATAAGAAATTTCCTTAATTTTAGCTTTAGATGTAATATAGCCACCAATATCAATTCCATTTTCGAATCTCATTATATCCTTTTTGCTAAATCTACCTTTCACTTTAGCTATGTATTTTTTATCAATTTCCACTCTTGGATGAATGATTTTATTATATATATCACCATCATTGGTTAATAAAATTAATCCAGAACTATCATAATCTAATCTTCCAATAGGATAAATTCTTTCCTTAACCTTTACAATGTCTAAAACTGTTTTTCTTCCTTTTTCATCTTTTACTGATGTTATGTAACCCTTTGGTTTGTTTAACATTATATATACCTTAGTTTCTTCTAAATGGATAAGCTTCCCGTTATATTCCACTCTATCTATATCAGGATTAACTTTAGCGCCAAGTTCTGTAACCAGATTTCCATTTACTTTAACTTTTTCTTGAAGAATTAATTCCTCACATTTTCTTCTTGAAGCCACACCACAAGACGCCATATATTTTTGTAATCTTTCTTCCATAACTTTATCACTCCAGCTTATTATTCTTATAAATTATATCTTTATATATTATAAATTTCAAATAAGAGTGGCGAAGAGCTGCAATTAAATAAAAGGGTACAAAACTTGTACCCTTTTTTTCCTTTTAGAAGAAACCAAAGCCAGGACCAAATCCCCAGCCAAATCCACCAAAACCAAATGCGAATAGAATTAAAATCCAAATCCAAGCGAATCCGTTTCCGTATCCATATCCACCGCCGAAGCCGCCACATCCATTACAGCAGCAATTGTTATTACAACAACATCTATTATTGTTTCTGCAACAATTGTTTCCACATGGATTGCAACAACAGCAACTATTACATCTACAACATTTCTTTGACATAGTTTATCAACTCCTATTCTTATGATTAATATATAGTATTCATAAAAATAGAATTTGGTTCACATATATATATACAATTAATTATTTATCTTGTTTAATTTACGATTTACAATTTTGCTAGATAAATTAGTAACAACTATTGATAACAACAAGTATATGAATAAAATTATTAACCCATAAGTTGATGAACTAGAACTCAAAATTAAAGAATCACCATTATATAGATTTTTACTTAAATTGATGTAAAACAATACAAAAAATATTGTTAAATTAATAGTAAATAAACTAAACCAAATTGTTATTTTACCAACTAACGGTAGCAAAAATAATTTATTCATATTATTAACTTTAAATTTCTTATTACTAAAGTAAATAAGTGTATATAAGGTTACAATAATAACAATACTAAATATTGCTACTGCTAAAATCCATAAATCATTTCTACGAATTAGATCATTCAATTCATATAAATTAAATAGATAAGCAAATGTATATTCTAATAAGCTAAAGATATTTTCAACTATATTAGACGCAAAATTTTGAAACAAATCTAATTGTCGAGTTAATTGTAGTACGAAAAAAACATCAAATAATACAGCAAGTGGTGCTGCTAACATTGAAAAAACAGCAAGGACTAAATTGGAAAATAAAGAGTCCATAAATATTATATACCCTATAAAAATAATACCAGCTATTATCATTCTTAAAATATTAAAAAAGTAAGAAATGAAGTAACCATAACATAACTCCATTAAAACTCTATTTTTAAAATAAAAACAAATATTAATATAAGCATATATAAATATCATTATTAACAATGAAAAACCTAAAAATATAATTTCATTGATTTTTATTTGATTTTTATTAAATGGTCCACTATGAAAATAAGTTAAATTATTTCGTTTATTAAAGCCCGTTATAACCATATACAAAACAACTAATATAGCTAACATCAATAACATAACAGGAAATTGCCTTAAGCTTACTCTATCACTTGACAATTGAGCTAAATTCATTTCAATTTCAGTCATATTATCAACAGTCTGAAGTATTGTTACAAAAGTAAATAAAAACATTCCTACAATCAATGTCCATTTTCCACGTAAAAAAGTTTGATACATTAAGGCCTTATTGTAAAATTTGTTCATATAACCCCTCCTTATCAACCTTTACTACAAATAAGTCTTCTAGATTTAGATCTATTTCTTCTACAAATAAAGGATTGAGTTTATTTAGCTGTTTTTTAAAGTTTTCATCATAATTATCAGTAATTACCGTAAATACCCTGCCAACACGATTAATTTTTATTATTCCTGGTATATTAATATCCTCTTCATACAAGGGACTATCAAAAGCAAATTGTAATTTTTTGAATCTTTTTTTCATATTATCCAAAGTATTTTCATAAGAAATTTCACCATCAGCAATAAGTATTACATCATCACATATCCTTTCAAGTTCACTAAGATGATGGGAACTAATTATAATCGTAATATCCCTATTTTTCATTTCTTTTTCTAATAATTTAAAAAGGATGTTTTTCATAATGGGATCAAGCCCCGCCGTAGGTTCGTCCAAAATAATATAATCAGCCTCTTGAGCTAACGCCAACATAAGACACGTTTTCATTTTCATACCCTTTGATAACTGATAATATTTTTTATTTAAACCTATTTTGAAATACTTATTAATTTCAAATAGTTTTTCTTCATTAAAATTTTCATAACAATATTTATAATACTCAATTATCTGAGTAATTTTAAAAGATGAAAAGAAATTATTTTCATCTGGAACATATGCTATGTTTTTCTTTACTTCTACATTGTCATAAACAATGTTGCCATCGTATAACACTTCACCATTATTAGGTTCATATATCCCTGTTAAACATTTAATTAAGCTTGTTTTACCAACACCATTTGGCCCTATAAGTCCGTAAATTTTACCCTTTTCCAATTTCAAATTTATATTTTTTAATATGGGCTTGTCATCAAATTCTAAATTTAAATTTTTAATTTCCAGCATTCCATTCCTCTCCCATATCCATATTTTTATTATAACTATTTTGTTCATAGTATTCCTTAGGATATATTCCATCAATAACTAATCCTTCACCCTCATCAATAAAAATAATCTTAACTTCATATTGATAAGTTGTATAAGGATCATAAGCTGATACAACAGTGCCTTTTAAATAAGCTGCTTGAACGTTATCTTGTAATTTATACTTTTGTAAGTTACTTACTTGATGTTTATAAGTATCAATTATATTCTTTTTATCCTCTTCAGAAAAATCTTCTACTATGCTTAAATCAACAGTTTTCCAAGAAACAGATGGATCTGTTATTCTTTTTCTCTTTGATAAACATTCATAAAAATCATCACTGTAGACTAATCTGTTATATTGTGAATCTTTATCAATTACCCCTAAAGTAGAGGTATTTAATACATTTACTATTTCATCAATACTACTAAATCTTTTCTTTTTCTCATAAGGTTTCCCTCCACCCAAAAAACATATTGCAAGTATACATACTAAAATCAATATGGAAGTGGGCAATATTATTGCTTTCTTCATTTACTTCCTCCAACAAAAAAGTGCATTATTATGAAAATAATACACTTTTAGTTTAATATTAAATACTAATTTTTTCAATTAATAAAATCTTATAATTTCTTAATTTAATCTTAACTTTCCTCAATAAGAAGATTATCCAATATGCATAATTCATCTAGTCTAGTTAAAATTTCTTTATAATAATCCTTAATAAAATCATTATTATAAATTTCACTATAGGATATTTCTTCTGGATTTATTAGAAGAATTTTCTTAGCATTTTCGCCATAAATTTTATATAGTATTGTTTCAAAACCTTGTTTTACTTTATTATAGCTCTCTTTGTCTCCTAAATTCCAGCTATTAATATCCCTATTTACCTTTTCCATAATCCCGTACAATTGATAGATATAACTAAGTTCCTTAAGTGTATATTTATCACTTAATGAAGCTACTGCTTTTGAATATTCTTTATTAATAGGTAAAATATAAAGATAGTTCTTTTTCTCTTCTTTATTTCTTATACTCCTAATACTTTGAAAAATTGCAGTCGCAAAATCAAGTCTAATACAATTGGCATTATTACATATTTCTTTAGCCCTGAATTTTTCATCATACTTTCTGTTTTCTTCAATTATTTTATGTTCATCTTCAACACCCTGTATATGAATCTTTTTGCTAATAATCCAACTAAATAAAGCTCCAAGAAGTGATCCTGCTAATATTGAAATAGCAGATATTATTGATGTTACTATTGGCATTGGCATAGATATTTTCTCCTTTCTAAAATATCTATGTTAGTATTTATATAAAGTAAATTTAATATTCATTGTTCTTGGTTAAACTTTGTATTATACCATCTGTTAATAATAACCTTAATAGAAGCTAAAATTGGTACTGCAAGTAACATACCAAATAAACCGCCAATATTACCACCAACTAAAATAGCCATCATTGTAAATACAGGATGAAGTCCTACACTCTCTCCTACAATCTTCGGTGCTAATAAATTATTATCTAACTGTTGTACTATAATCATAGCTATGATAGCATAAATAACCTTAACTGGATTATCACTTAGTAACCCGATAGTTGCAGCTAGTATTGTTCCTGCTATTGGTCCAACATAAGGTATCATATTACAGATACCAGAAATAATACCAATAACAGGAGCATAATCAATACCAACGATAGTTAAAACTATTGATGATAAAATTCCTACGCAAATTGCTTCAAGCAACTGACCTCTTATAAACTTAGAAAATACCTCATGAAGAATTGAAAACACTTCAGTTATTTTCTTGCCTATCTTTTTATTTCTAAAGATTATAAAATAAAGCTTTTTCCACAAGTTAATAAAGTATTCTGAATCCATCAATAGATAAATACTAATAACCATTGAAATTAAGAAAGTTACAATAGTACTACCAACACTAATTATGTAACTTGACATATTACTAATATTATTAATTATATATTGTTGTAAATATGATGCTATATTTACGAGATATGGTTCTAAAGAATGCAGAAAAGTTATATTCAATTTATCAATGGCACTTTTCAATGAGGAAATGTCTAAAGATGTATTTTTAACATAATTAATTACTTCATCTGATATACTGATCAATGTTGTATTTTTAGATAATTGACCACCAATCATAAAGTAAACACCCACTAATAAACCAATAATCAGTCCAGCTACAAATATATAACTAGCAAAGATTGAAACAATCCTTCTGTTTGATTTTTTCTTTAATACATATATCTTATTTTCCTTCAAAATACTTTCAATCCATTGTGTCATAGGATAAAGTAAATAAGCAATAATAATTCCATAAATTAATGGTTTTATTAAAACTAATAAGCTAATGATTTGGCGTAAAAACCAACCTACTATTTCCCCTAAATTAGAAACAACTTGAAATGAACCATAGATAACTACTGCGAAAACTGTAATGTAAATTCCGTATTTAATTAATTTTTTATCAATATCTACTTTCAAGAAAAGCCCTCCTTCACCATATTAATTAATATCTTATACTTTTATAACAAAATAGTAAACATAATTATGTGATTTTTACCCAAATTATTATATAATCATATTTGAGTATATTAAAATTAAGGAGTTACTGATGTTTGGATATGTTACACCTTTAAATTCAGAATTAAAGGTTAAAGATTACAATAGATTTAGAGGATATTATTGCGGACTATGTCAAAGTATTAAAGGGCACTTTGGACATATACCAAGAATGACTCTAAATTATGATATGACTTTTTTAGCAATTTTTCTTGATGCTTTAGCTAAAGAAGAAACTAAAGCTGAACTAAAACGTTGCATAGTACATCCTACTACCAAAAGAGCCGTTATTAATGATAATAACCCTTTAAAGTATGCTGCAGCTATGAATGTATCTTTAGTTTACTTTAAGCTATTAGATGATGTTAATGACGATAATGACTTTAAAAGCAAGTCACTATCTAAAGTCCTATCCCCTTATAAAAATAAATTTACTAAGGAAATAGAAAACATTAATACTATTATTAAAGAACAGCTAAACAAGTTGAGTCTTTATGAAGAGAACTTAAATTTTACTTCCATCGATGAAGTATGCGATCCTTTTAGTGAAATTGTGGGAAAAATACTTGAGCTTTATCCCTATGAAATAATCGAAGATAACGAGGATACAAGATATTTAATGTATCGTTTTGGATACTCTCTGGGAAAATGGATATACTTAATAGATGCATTAGATGACTTAGAAGAAGATATGACTAAGAATAAATTTAATCCTATAAATTATCTATATAATACTGAAAATGAAAACTATGAAGATTTCCTAAAAAGAATAAAAGATAGAATTGAATTCAGTATTTTTAGTTCAGCTTGTACTTGTCATGAAGTATTAGAACAACTTCCAATTAAGAAAAACAAGGATATTTTAATGAATATTATTGATTTAGGCATGATGGACAAATATGTTAATATAACCAAGAGAAAAAGTAAAGAAAATTTGTTTAAAGACGAAATTAATAAAGATATGATATAATTTAAATATTAATGTGTAAATAAAAAACTTAAATAACTGCTTTATAACATTATGAAAGGAAGTGACTTAATTTATGAATCCATATGAAGTTTTAGGTCTTAAACCAGGTGCTTCTCAGGAAGAAATTAAAAGTGCTTATAGAAAATTAGTTAAACAATATCACCCAGATCAATTTAGAGATAATCCACTTCAAGAATTAGCTCAAGAAAAACTATCTCAAATCAATGAGGCATATAATCAACTAA
>JAQXTC010000223.1 GCA_029219285.1 Clostridiaceae bacterium | reverse complement strand
AATATAGTGTATAATTAACGAAGAAAGTGAGTTTAAGGAGATGGGGAAAATGATTAATTATATGTCACTAGAAAATATAAGTGTTGAAGAAGTATATGATACTTTTATTAAAGCATTTTCTGATTATCAGGTTAAGGTTTACGATTCTTTAGATAATTTTATAAATAGACTGAATTTTGAAGGATACAATAGAAAGGCATCTATAGGTTCATTTGAAAGTGGCAGATTAGTGGGATTTATGTTGAATGGAATTAGGAAATGGAATGGTCAAATTACGGCTTATGATATGGGAACTGGTATCATTAAGCAGTATAGAAATAAAGGGTTAACAACGAATATGTTTTCAAAAGTTAAAAGCAATTTAATAGGTATGGGAGTAAATCAATATTTACTTGAGGTAATAAAAAATAATGAGCCTGCATTTAATTTATATAAGAAACAAGGTTTTGAAATATCTAGAGAATTCAACTGCTTTAAATTGGAAAAGAGTAACTTTAAGTCAACAATGAATTATAAAATCAAATTTATAGATGAATTTAATGAGGATTTATGGGAAAAATGTATGACTTTTTGGGACTGCAAACCTTCATGGCAGAATTCTATTCAATCAATACAAGAAGCTAAAGATTCATTTTGTTATTGTTTAGCTATTGATGATGAAGATATAGTTGGATATGGAATTATAAATAAAGCTAACGGAAATATACCACAATTAGCAGTTGATAAAAATTATAGAAAACAGCAAATAGGAAAAAGTATAGTTACACAAATGATTAATTTATCAGATTCAAATACAATTTCCATAATTAATGTAGATAAAGATTGTCAGTCTATAAATAATTTTCTTACTGATAATCTATTTGAAAATTTTATTGATCAATATGAAATGATTTTAGAAATATAAGTATGAATAGAGGGGATTAAAATGAAAAGATTAATAATAATTAATGGTACTATGGGAGTTGGTAAAACAGCTACATGTAGACAACTTAATAAATCATTAAATAATTCAGTATGGCTCGATGGTGATTGGTGTTGGATGATGGATCCGTTTATTGTAAATGAAGAAACTAAAAGTCTAGTTGCCGATAATATTACTCATATGTTAAGGAACTTTTTAAATCTTAGTCATATAGAAAATGTTATTTTTAATTGGGTTATAGATAAAGATGAGATATTTGATATTGTATTAGAACCATTAAAAGATTTAGAATTTGAATTATATAAAATTACATTAATGTGTTCTGATTCTGTTCTAATTAATAGAATATCAAGAGATGTGCAATCAGGAAAAAGAAATTCAGATTGTATAAGTAGAAGTCTTAAAAGACAACCTTTATATAAAAAAATAAATACAATAAAAATTAATACTGACAATAATACTGTTGATGATAATGTTAGAGAGATACAAAATATATTATTAACAAAGTAGAATAAATAGGATTTTTTATTTGATTTAATTAATAAGCATAGAGTTTTTGGAGGATGTTTTTATGGAAAAGTTTAGAGTATTGGCTAATGGTTTAAAAATGCCATCAATAGGTTTTGGTACATATAAAGCTGGAACCAATGAAGAAACAGAAAAAATAGTTAAATATGCTATTAAGTCAGGTTACAGACAAATAGATACTGCCTTCTTTTATGGAAATGAAGTTGGAGTTGGTAAAGGTATCAAGGAAAGTGGGGTAAAAAGGGAAGATATATTTTTAGTTACTAAGCTTTGGAATGATGACCACGGTTATGAAAATACAATTAAGGCATTTAATAGGTCACTAAAAAATTTGCAAGTTGATTACTTGGATTTATATCTGATACATTGGCCTAATAAGCTAAGTAGCGAAACTTGGAGAGCTTTTGAAGAACTTTATAAAGGTGGAAAGGTTAGAGCTATTGGTGTTTGTAATTTTAAAATTGGTCATCTAGAAAAATTAATGAAAACTGCAGAAATAATGCCTATGATAAATCAAATAGAAATTCATCCTTTAAGTTCTAAGCAACGTATGTTAGATTTTTGTAGTAAAAATAATATTCAATTAGTAGCTTGGAGTCCTATAATGAGGGGGAAGCTATTTGAAAATAAATTAATGATAGAGCTTTCTAAAAAATATAATAAGAGTATTGCTCAAATAATACTAAGATGGCATATACAAAGAGGAGTAATTCCTATACCAAAATCATCCAATGTAAATAGAATAAAAGAAAATTTAGATGTTTTTGATTTTGAATTGTCAAATGAAGATATGAAAATTGTTAATTCAATGAATGAAGGGGATAATGCATCAGTCACAGGAGTGCCTGATAATACTACATATCTTGAAGAAAAATAATAAAAACATTTAATTTAAATAGAATAGTAAAAAGGCACAATTTTAAATATAATTGTGCCTTTTAATTTTTTTTGAAATTTTATATAATTAATAATTTCAATAACTCCTTTATGTAATATAAGGATTTTGTTGCTTCTTTTTTTATTAATATATTGCTGGCAGTTTTTTATTAGTTGAAGTTTTAAATATTCAATAAAACTAATTTATAGATTACTTAAATTAAAGAGTTACTCCAACTTCATCAAATGATTTGTTTATTATATTGATTTCATCTTGGCTCATTTTAAGAGCTTTTGCTGCATTGTTTA
>JAQXTC010000222.1 GCA_029219285.1 Clostridiaceae bacterium | reverse complement strand
TTATTTTATTTTTCTTCATTAAAAAACCTCTACTATATGATTAACTAATTTACCATATAACGAGCCTGAAAGCTAGAAATAATCTAGCTTTCAGTTTCAAAAAATTTTATAAATTCCTATACAATAAAAAAGGTTTAAAATACCTATAAATAAGTATTTCAAACCATTAAATAAAGTTCTTTATTCACCTTTCCCTCCTTATCACATGTAAAATATTAAAAACATTATATACATTATTACACTTTTATTCAATAATTTATCTGCTAGCCTTTAAAAATAACCAGAAAATAATCCTTATAAAATTATTTTCTGGTTTAAATTTCATTATTCTTTATCTTTTTCTGTTATATCTTCTTTTTCAGCTATTTTAAATTGTTCTACTCCATCTAACATTGTCTTTGTCATGTCCTTTAATCTTTGAGCAATTTCAGACATTGATGATATGGATGCACTCATTTCTTCTGAAGAAGCTGATATTTCTTCAGCAGATGCAGAAACTTCAAGAGCTACTGATGAAATGTTATCTACCTTAGATAATATACTATCCTTTTCCTTACTTAAGTTTTGTGCAGAATTTTCTACCTTATTGATTTTAGGAAGAACTTCCTCAATAGAACCAATGATACTATTAAAGGATTCTATTGATTTATTAATAACTTCTTCTTGTTTTGTTAATTCGCTGTTCATAACTGAAGATTCCTTAACGATACTATTTGCTTCTTCAGATATTCCAAGTATTAATTTATTTATCTTTTCAGCAGATTCTTGTGATTGCTCTGCAAGCTCTCTTATTTCTTCTGCAACTACAGCAAATCCTTTTCCTGCTTCTCCAGCTCTTGCTGCTTCAATAGCTGCATTTAGTGCTAATAGAGTTGTTTGCTCTGCAATTTCATTAATTACATTAGTAATTAGATTTATTTCTGTTACATTTTTACCTAGTCCATCTATCTTTTGATTAAACTTAGTAAATACTTTTGCTACATTAACAACAGATTCTGTTAATTCCTTCATTTCTTCAGTACTATCATTTGCTTGTTCACTAATCATCTTAGAAGTACTATCTACATCTCTAATTTCATTAACTACCTCAACAATATTATCTCCAAATACATTCATTGTTTCTGAAATACTTAATAAATCTTCAGATTGAGAACTTGTACCCTTTGCTATTTCATTTATAGCTTCTGCAACATTTTGTGATACAATGTTAATTTCATCAGCAGATGATGATAAATTTTCAGATCTTTTATCAATATCTAAGGAATTCATTTTTACGCCTCTTATCATATTGCTTAAAGACTCTGAAACTTTTTTCATAGCTCTTGTCATATCACCAATTTCATCTTTATTATTAATATAATTATTAGAATTTTTAAACGTTAAATCACCACTTGCAAATGCATCAAAACTTTCTGATGATGCTTTTATTCCCTTAGAAATACTATGCGCTAATCCATAAGCTATCAATAATCCAATTATTATACTAACTATTGATACCATAAAGTTCTTTCTTCTTAAGCCACCAATTACGCTTAAAATTTCTTTTTCTGGTGCATCAACTACTACTAACCAGTTTGTACCTTGTATTTTTGTATAACCTACGTAATTTTTTGTGCCATTTAGATTATATATATCAACACCATTTTCTTGTTTAGTAGCTTTCTCCATTACATTTGCTAAGTCTTCATAAGTTTTGTCTTCTTCTTTTACCTGACTTAGACTTTTCATACCAACCACAAAATTCTCATCAGGATGTGCAATAATCTTGCATTCAGTGTTCATCATGAAAGCAAAACCGCCTTCTCCAAATTTAACCGAATTGGTAAATTGACTTAAATTTGTACCACTAACTATTTTAAATAAAACACCAACTACTTCATTATTTTCTTTCATTGGTACTGAATAAATAACTATTGTATTTTTTCCACTTTCATCTACTATAGGCTCTGTTATATATTTTCCGCCTGCTATTGCCCTTTTAAAGAATGTCTTTTCGCTAAAGTCGTAACCTTTTAATGCTTCATCTTCACTTCTACCGTTTTTATCAAGAATACCAAGCTTTATACACCTAATTCTATTTGCTTCTGAATTTAATATGCTTAATTTTTTTTCTATAGAAACTTCAGTACTTTTTAAATCATCTCTAGCTGCAATTGCCTCCAATTCTGATAGTTCTCCATGTAACATACCATTAAGCGCATTTGCTGTTTGATTAGCACTATCTAAAAGATAATCTTCTGCATTACTTTTTATTGCTGAAGCTCCACTTCTATCTGCTGATGTGTTCAATGCCAAGCATTGCAATACAACTAATGCACCAATAAATAATACTAATCTTTGTTTGATACTTTTTAAATTTTGATTAAATTTTTTTAGATTTATCATTTTACCCTCCATACCATATATTTTAATAG
>JAQXTC010000221.1 GCA_029219285.1 Clostridiaceae bacterium | reverse complement strand
ATTAGCAATTTTAAATTGCTAATGCGACAACCTTATATATATATTAATTAAACAATTTACACAAATTATTTTACATTCTTCCACTTAAAATAGACATGATATTTTACAGAACTTTATTTGAGAAAACAAATTTTAAATATGAATTCGTTAAAAATAAATTAAATAATAATTATTATGATTTAATAATAATTGTAACGCGAAAAAAGGTTGAATATGTCAGAATGTGTGATAAAATATAGTAAAGATATGGTATATAAATTCATATGTAAATTAAAAATGTGAATAGTTAGAGAATTTGAGGAGGGTAATAATGAAAACAAAAAGACAAGCTAGTATTGGAAAAAGAATTATGTATACAAATATATTGTTAGTAATTTCAGTTAGTTTGGTTTTAACTGCTTTATCTTACAATAGTGCTAGAAATAGTATTTTTGATATCACATTTAGTAATTTCCAAGAAAGAACAAAAGATAATGTAAGAGCAATAGAAAAGGAATTTGAATTTAAGAAATCGCAATTAGAGTATATTTCAAAGTTACCAGAAATACAATCAATGGATTGGGAAATTCAAAAACCAACGCTTGTGGATCAAACAAAAAAGATGAATTTTGACAGTATATTTATTATTGATCCAAATGGATTTGGGTATTATCCAGCAAAAACAGAAATCTTAGATCAATCGAAAGAAGAATTCTTTTTAACAATGAAAGAAAAGGAATCCTTCATTACAGAACCATATATAAGACATGAAGAAAAAGAAAGTGTAACAACTATTGTAACACCTATAAAAAATGAGAGTAATAGCACATTAGGATATTTGTGTGGAACTATCAAGCTTGATGAGATAAATAGTATTGTTCAATCAGTAAAGATTGGAGAAGATGGATATGCATTCTTGACTAATGAAACTGGAAAGTTTGCAGCACATAAAAATATGGATTTAGTTTTTAATGAAATTAACCTATTAGATTATTTTAATGAAAAGAAAGATGATGGTATTAATACTGAATTGAACTCATTATTGGACAATGTAAAATCTGGGAAACAGTCTATTGAAGAGGTAAAAACTAATGATTCAAAGATGATCATGTCATACTTAAAAGTTGATGGCACACCTTGGTCATTTGTAATGGTTGTTCCATATAAATATGTAATGACTGATATTAATAAGTTAGCTATTCAACAAATAGTAATAACTAGTATTGCAATTGTTATAGGAATTTTAGTAGCTGTAATAATTAAGAAATATTTATCAGAACAAATTGAAAATATCAAAAAATATTCATTAAAGTTATCACAGTATGATTTGACTTATAGAGGTGAATCAAATAGAAATGATGAATTTGCACAAGTTATTGATGAACTAAATAGTGGTGTGGATACTTTAAATTCTACTATGGATGAAGTTAGATTAAGTAGCAATGAAATAAGAATAAGTAGTGAACAAACAGATAATATGTTATCAGATATATCATATGAACTTGAACAAGCAGCAGCGACAACAGAAGAAATTTCTGCAAGTATGCAGCAATGCAATGCTTCATTAAATGAAGTTAATATAATATCCCAAAATGTTAATGGTAATACTAAGTCATGTGTAGATAAAGCTAATGAAAGCTTAGAAGTTGCAGGCAAAATTAACGAAGAAGCAGAAGATATATATAGTCAAGTGATTCAATCTAAGGATAATATTGAAAAAATTTATCAAAATACTAGTGTGAAATTAGAAGAAGCACTTAGAAAAATATCTGTAGTAGAAAGCATTTCTGAAATGTCTAATAGTATACTAGACATTTCAGAACAAACAAATTTACTTTCTCTTAATGCATCAATTGAAGCAGCTAGAGCTGGTGAACATGGAAGAGGATTTGCTATTGTAGCAGATGAAGTTAGAAAACTTGCAGAACAATCAGCATTGACAGTAAATGATATACAAAATAATGTTAATGAAGCATTAAATGCAGTAAAAGATTTATCTAATACATCAATTGAGTTATTAGAAGTAGTTTAAAAAGATATATTAAATGATTATAAGAAGTTAATACAAGTTGCATTATCATATAAACAAGCCGGAGTGGATGTTAAAAATGTAGCAACAGATTTTTCAACTATATCTACAGATATATATGAATCTATGAATAACATAGCATCAAGTATTAGTGAACTTTCAGAAGCTGTTTCAGTAGTATCAGATTCCTCAGTAACTATTGCAGAAAATATGACGAATATAAATAGTAAAAAAGAAGCTATAGTTTCAAATTCTCAAGAAAATAAAAATAAGAGTGAGAAATTATATGATTTAATGGAACAGTTTAATTTGTAATAGATAGACTATGTAATAATAAATAATATTTAGCTATTAATTAAAAGTGGCTGTATCAAGATTTTGAACAGACCACTTTTTATAATAAATTATACCTATGTATCCTAAAAACATAAAAGCTTATCAAGAGGTTAAATTGATTTATATAATGTATTTAAATCAGTTTTGTCAAAGATAATTGGATTGTTAGATAACCTTTCTGAATTAACTGATTTAGATAATATAGTTAAATCTGCATTATTAATAATAATAGGTTTTAATGATAAATCTTTAATAATATTATCCACAAGTGAGATACTTTCTGCAATGGAATTTGTATTGAGTATTTCAGCAAGAGAAAGTAATACATTTTTTAAGTCGGTATCATTTTGGGATTTCTTATGTAAAAACCTCCAACATGGAACTATACAGAGTGCTACTGCGTGACCGTGAGATATATTATATTTTGACGTTAATATGTAACTCATAGCATGAGGAGCAGTTGTTTTTGCAATATTAATGGCATGTCCGCTCAGATTAGAAGCTTTAAGTATGTTATATAGAGAATCTGTATTACTATTTTTTATATAACTTTTATAATTATTTAATATTAAATGTATGCAATTTATAGAATAATTTTTACTTGTTTCATTTGCGCTTTTAGCCCAATAAGCTTCTATTGCTTGACATAATGCATCAAGTAACGTTGATTTCTTTTGATAAAGAGATAATGACTGTAAAAAATTACAGTCTAATATAGCCACATCAGGTAATAATGAACCATGATCAATTGATATCTTTTTATTATTATAATAGATTACTGCAAATTGAGTGGATTCACTGCCTGTTCCAGAAGTTGTAGGGATAGCAATATGCACAATATTATTGTAAACATATTTCTGTTTTAAGAAATCAAATTCATTTTTTAAAGAATAGAATGCCTTAATACATTTAGCAACATCTATTGAACTTCCACCACCAATTGAAATAATCTTACTGCAGTTCATTTCTTTAAATAAATTTAATGCTTTTTTTACATCTTCATATTTGGGATTAGGAGTAAAATCGCTAAAGAAAGTAAAGTTATTATTTATAGTTTTTAAATCCCTTTCTACTTTACTCCTTAATGAGGTACCACAAACAACAAAAATTTTTTCATCATCTTTAATAAATTTCTTCAAAGCAGAGATATAATTAGCCATTTCTATTATTGTTTGTTCTCTATAATCAAAGTATTTAATATCATTAGATACTCTAATATAATCTGATTCATTATCTATTTCATCTATATAATCATCTTCGTAAGATAAACCTTCAATTTTGATATTATTTGTAATTTCATTTAAGGCATTTTCTGCGTACACTTTAACATTATTATCATTAACAAAGCTTCTAACTCTATTTTTCCACATCAATAAGGTATTTTTGTCTAATTTATATAGAGGCTGAAAAGCATAGCAATTTTTATCAAAAATATTAATTGAAACTTCTTGCAATATATTATCTTTAAACCTACCTTTAAAATCTTTTTCAGGTAACTTTTTTGATTTATTATAAAGACATAAGGATTTTGCTTTTGAATTTAGCATTTTCATAATTAGTTCTTTATTAAAAACCAAGTCACCGTGTAAAAGTAAGCAATCATCATCAAGGTAATCATAAGCATTATTCATTGAAACTATATAATTAGTATTTTTATAGTTGTTATTTTCAACAAAAATAAAATTTAATCCACTAAACTTTTTGGTTTCTTCGATAATTAATTCCTTAAAAGGGCCAGTAGTAATTATAAAATTTTTGATATTATAGCTACTAAGTATTCGTATTTGTCTATGTAGTATAGTTTCGCCATTATATAATTTCACTAAGCATTTTGGATTGTTTTCTGTTAATGTGCCCATTCTGCTTCCAAGGCCTGAATTAAAAATTATTGCGTTCATTTTAAAGACTCCTTAGTTTATCTTGAAAAGATAATTTGTTCTCAATTGGGGAAGTTGTTGGCCTTCCCAAGGTTTCTCTAGAATTGTCATTAGTATTAATTATTATAGCTGTTTTTCCACAATCACTTAAAATCTTTAGGATATTTAATAAGTCTATTTTTGTAGATACTTCAAAGACTTTATTAAAACCGAAACTTAGTAAAATATTTTTTATATCGATTTTATTAGAAATAGTAGGTTGTTTTCCTACAGATTCATGACAACCATTGTTAATAAGTATATATTTAAAGTTATCTTTTGCATTTTGTGCAGCAATGGCAAGTCCACCCATATGCATTATGAAAGAACCGTCACCATCAATACAATATATATTTTTATTTGTATTTAAGCTAATTCCTAAAGCTATTGAAGAGGTATGTCCCATTGAACCAACAGTTAAGAAATCATTGCCATGATCCATGTTTTTTCTTTCTCTTATTTCAAATATTTCTCTTGAAGTTTTACCAGTTGTAGAAACAATAAAATCATCATTTGATAAATTATTGATGATTGTTTCCAGAGAAGTTTCTCTAGTAAGTGAGAGAGAAGATTCTTTTCTAACATGCTCATATTTAGAAAAGGTATCCTTTTTTACAACTAAAGCAATTGGCTTATTTTCTTTTTCAACATATTCCTTGCATAGATCCAATTGAGCTTTATAGTTTTCATCTAATATAAAATATTTAATATTTAAGGTTTTTAATAGAGGTAAAGTTAATTCTCCTTGTTTTATATGTTGAGGTTCATCTTTTACATTAGATTCACCTCTATATCCTATTATCAATAGCATAGGTATTTTATAGACCTTTTCGTCGCATAAGGAAAGTAGAGGGTTGATTGTATTACCAAGACCTGAATTTTGCATATAAACAACACCATAGTGTGATGTAGCAATGTTATAGCCGCTTGCTATTGCAACTGCATTTCCTTCATTTGCTGCAAGAATATGATTATTCCTTGATAAATCACTTATGCATGCACATAAATTCTTTAATAGAGAATCAGGAACGCCAGTAAAGTAATCAAAATTTCTTTTTAATAATTCATTATAAAAATCTTCAGTGTTAATCATTTTTATCACCAATTAATCCTAGTATTTCTTTCATAGAAACACAGTAATCATTGCTAGCATTATATGAACTTTCATCTTCTAATATTTTTTCTGCTGTTTTAACCATAGATTTATAAGCGCTTCTTAATAAATGGTTAGCGTATATTACTATGTTTGCACCTTTTGCCTGTAATTGATTTTCAGTAAATTGATTATAAGTTGTAGGGACTAGAATTACAGGTATGTTAGGATACTTCTTTTTTAGTTCATTTAAAAATTCAAATATTTCTGTACCATCATTTTTATAACTATGAATCATAATACCATCAGCACCAGCATCAATATAAGCATCAGCCCTTTCTAAGGCATCATTTAAACTTTTGTTGGCAATAAAACTTTCAATTCTAGCAAAAATCATAAAATCATCAGTTTGTAAGGCTTCTTTTCCTTTTTTAATTTTTTCGGCAAAAATATCTTTATCTTCGAGTATTTGTTTTGTATCACCACAAAGCAAGGAATTTTGCTTTAGTCCTTTTTTATCTTCGATAACTATCGCAGAAACACCTAATCTTTCTAGAGTAGTGACATTGTATACGAAATGCTCGATTTTCCCACCACTGTCGCCATCTACTATAAGAGGTTTGGATGACACTTCAAATATTTGATTTATTGTGTTAATTCTACTTGAAAAATCAACTACTTCATTATCAGGTTTACCTTTAAAAGTTGAATCGCATAAAGAACTTAGCCACATTGCATGAAATTCTTTTTCATTTTTACTGGCATTTTCAACTATTAATGCAGTTAATCCATTAGATGCTTCCATAACTCTAATACAATCTTCAGTTTTTAATAGTTCTTTTAATTTTTTTCGTCTATTTTCAGGCATATTGTTAATCATTGTTTTCCTCCTTAATAATTAATCTAAATAAAAGATTTAGATTTAATTTTATGAATAAATGTATGTTTCTAAAAAGCGATACTTTATCCATATAGTTATCATTAAATGTTTTTTCTTTATAAAAATAATCTTCTTTATAAAAATAATTGCTTAACAACTTGTCTATATCTTTGATATCGTATTTATAATATTTTTTATTCATATTTATGGAATTAGATAACTCTATAATTTTGGCTACAAAAGACATACAATTGTGTGAATTGTATATCTCAAATCCATGAAGTAAGGGCATGGTGATCATAGAATATAAATTAAATATATAATTATTAGATTTTTCTATTTTAGCTATGTACGTTTCAATTACATTCTTATCAGCAAAAGAAACTGGTATTTTAAATATTTTTAATTTCACAGATTTATTATTTTCAAAAGCATAACAATCAATAGTTTCATGCATAAATCCACAATCAAATGGAGAATAATGTTTTCTTCTAGAAAAAGTTATAAAATCCTCAAATTTATCATTAAGACATAATGCAATATGAGTATATTCATACTTAGTAAATTTTCTTGCTAAGCTTCCAAGGCCAGTTAAAGCTTTTACAAGAACAATATAGATATAATCATTAGTTTGATTTGTTTTCATGATCTTTTACACTTAATTTTTTGAATAAATCTATTTGAAGACGTATCATCTCATAATACATAGGGATTCCACCAAGAATAAATACAACATCTGCAAATTTGAATTCATAACTATTGATTTTTAAAATTGGGCTAGTACCTAAAATCATTGAACCTATACATAAGACTACAAAGAATAAATGAGTTTCGATTGGTCCAAGTTTTGGAAAGGGAAATTCTTTTAAGTATAAAATACTGTTTACAGCAGTAAAAATAATTAATGCATAAACTGGAACCAAAAATATTGCAATTTGAAAACTTATAATATTTGCAAAACAAAGACTTATAATTAAATAAGTAATATGTAAGATATCTGTTAATAAATCAAAATATCCACCAGCGAGGGAAGTCATATTTCTTTTCCTTGCTACATATCCATCTAAATCATCACAAATCAAATGACAGATAACACCTAAGATTGTACCTATTAGAAAATAAATATTAAATTGTGATAGAAAAGCACATATGATTCCAATTAATCCACCTATAGCACCAATTAATGTTATTTGGTTGGGAGTTATATTTTCAGGAATATGTTCTCCCACATATTTGTATAAAACATGATACATAGCATTTTCTAATTTACTAGGAACTATTTTTTTAACTTTATCACTCATCATCATTACTCCTTTTTTTGAACATATTTGATATAAAGGATTTTATATAGTAACCATAATCTATAAAATCATAAACACCATCTTTTTTTGCTTTTAGAAATAGTTTAATAAGCAAAAAATAATAATTTATATAATATCTTTTAACACTCATATTAGTTGGCTTGGCTACTAAGTGTAAATAATCAAAATGGGATGGATTGTTAGTGATTATTCTATCTTTATATTCACTGTAATTTTCAAGACCTAATTCAGGTGTATAGATTGACAGCGCAACATGTTTTAAGTTATGTTCTATAATCCATTTATATAAAGCTTTAAAATCATTCCTTTTAAAATCTAGATCAAGGATAAATAATCCCATAATATTTATTCCTAATTCATTACATATTTCAATACTTTTAATGTTATTATTTGTATTGGAATTTTTGTTATAAATATCTAGATGTTTATTATTAATTGCCTCTAATCCAACTAATACATAATAGAGTCCTATAGATTTTAATTCTTTCATTAATTCTTTATTTTCTGCAATGAAATCTGATCTTCCATAGCAGATATATTTCTTGTTTATGTTCTTTTCTTTTAACAAATGAATGAACTTTCTTAATCTTTTTTCATTAAATAGAAAATCATCATCAACTATATAAATATTTTCAGATTTAATTTGTTCTATTTCATCAACTACATCTTCGATGTTTCTGCAAATATATTTCCCATTATTCATCTTATTTCTATGACAGAATTTACAGCTATAAGGACAGCAATAAGCAGTTCTTACCCAAGCAGAATGTTCTAATTCTAAATATCTATAGTTTTGGGGATGTTCATAAAAATAACTTCTATCTGGAAGAGGCAGTTTATTAATATCAAAAGGTTTTGATGCATTGTAGTACCATTTATTCTGCTCTTTATAGCAAATCCCATCTATATCTTTTAGGTTAATTTCCTTTTTAAATACGGAATAATTAATTAAGTGATTAATTTTATATATATCAAAGGTTGTTAAAATATAATCCACATAATCTTTATACATTCTTTCAAAGCATAATTGAGCGTGAAGGCCTCCGATTATAGTAAGAATATTTTGGTTATAATCTTTAGCATTTTTGCAATATTCCAACATGAAATTTTCTTGTCTTGTTCTACCACATACATATACTACGTCTGGATTTATCTTTATTAAGGTAGAAGGTATTCCAACTTTTTCAACTTGGCCATCCCACAAATAAACATCATGACCTTGCTCTTTTAGCATTGTCATTATATATTCAAGCTCTAAACATTCATTTTCAATAATTCCAACAAAATTATATTTAGTTCTTGATATTTCGGGATGTATAAGAAGAATTCTCAATTTACTTTTTTCCATTCTTCTTTTGTTCCTCCTTTATAAGTTCATTATAAGCAACTTTACCAACTAAAGTTTGGGGTAATTCATCTCTAAATTCATACTCATAAGGCCAAGAATATTTAGCTAAGTTTTTTTGACAGTATTCTTTTATGGAGTTTAAAGTTTCTTCATTTTTAAGTTTAGGATCTTTTAAAACAATAAATGCTTTTGCAACTTGAATTTTATATGAATGATCTATTCCTATAACACAAGACATTAAGACATCTTTATGAGAATCAATAATATTTTCTATATATTGTGGATAAATACTATATCCAGAGCTAACGATAATTCTTTTGATTCTTTGCTTAAAATAAATAAAACCATCTTCATCCATACTTCCTAAATCCCCAGTATGCATCCAGATAAGTCCATCAGCATGCTTTTTTAAGGTTAAATTTGTTTCTTTAACATCGTTTAGATATCCTTTCATTACAGTAGGACCACTGATTACAATTTCACCATATTCACCGTATGGTAATTCTTCTGAAGTATTTGGTTTTACTATCTTATAATAGGTATCTGGGTAGGGAATACCAACGCTACCTTTTTTATGGTAATTCAGAGGGGTGAGGCAACTGCCAGTAACACATTCTGTTAAACCGTAGCCTTCTCTAATTTGAACATTTGCATTATGTTCCTTTAAAAAGGTGTCTATTTTTTCTTTTAATGATATAGAAAGTGAATCACCTCCAGAAATAACACACTTTAGAAAAGATAAATCATAATTCTGTAAGTTCTTATTTTTTAATAATGCTTCATATAATGTTGGAACACCAGCAATTATATTTGGCTTGTACTTTTTTAATAGCTTATCAAAAGTTTTGGCACTGAATTTTGGTAACAAGATACTAGTAGCACCAAGATATTGAGAGGTATGAATGCAAATTCCCAAACCAAATCCGTGAAAGACTGGCATAATAGCAAGAACTGTATCTCCTGATTCTATACAAGAACAAGCTTCCACTCCCTGCATTGCCAAAGCATTAAAATTAAGGTTAGTTAATTCTATACCTTTTGGATAACCAGTAGTACCACCGCTATATAAGATTGCTGCAGTATCTTTTCCTTGAGTTTTTGTATAGGTTTCACCTTTGTAGTCAATTCCTAGCTTAATAAAATTACTCCATTTAATTGCATTCTTTTGATGTTCTAATTTAACTTTTCTACCTTGAGTTAATAAGTAGCTAACTTTTAGATAGATAGGCATAGAATCAGACGCAGAAACTATTATTACTTTTTTTAGTTTAGTATCACTAATTATATGGTTTATTTTGTTGAAAGCAATATCAATAGTAATAATGAGTTTACTATTTGATACATTTACAAAATGTTTAATTTCATTTTCGGCAGATAACGGATGAATCATATTAGCTATAGCACCAATTTTGTTAATAGCATAAAAGCTTATGATTGCTTCTGGAGTGTTAGGCATACATATGCTTATAACATCATTGCTTTTTATACCTAATTTTTTAAAAGATTTGGCACAAGAATCTATTTGTTCAATAAAATCTTTATAAGTTTTTTTATTGCCAAAATAGTTATAACTAATGTTATTTAAATGTTTTTGTGAGCTTTTTTCTAAAAAACTATAAAGAGAAATATCTGGGTAGTTCAAGTGTTTTTGCATATTAGTATAATATCTATACCATGGTGCTTTTATTGTATTATTCATAAGTTTATTTCTCACTTTCTATAATTAAATTTCTTACTTTGTTAAATAGAAATTTGTTAGCATATTCAACTTCTAAGTTAGAAACATCAATAGGTTCATCAAAAACAATTTTTAGATTTTTGCTTCTAAATTTATAATCACCAGTAATAGAATAAGGTACAATTTTAGTGTTGGTTCTTTTGGCCATGACAACTGCACCGTATTTAAATGGTAATAAAATTTCTTTTGTGTAGTTTCTTTTGGCCTCAGGAGATACATTAATTAAGTTCCCTTCTTTTAAATATTTAATAGCACTAGCTAAAGCTTCTTTGTTTTCTGGGGCTCGTAAATCAACTGGAATTGTTCCAACTGCTTTAAAAAACCATCCCAATTTTCCATCATGAAGATCTTTTTTTGCTAAAGTGTGAACAACTCTATTAGTACAAACATCTACTAAAATTGGGTCTAAAGCATGTTTGTGATTACCAGCAATAACGCAGCTACCCTTTTTAGGAATATATTCAGAATTTATAATTGTAGGATTGAAATATAATTTAAATATACAAGTTAAAAATAAGTGCATTATTTTGTATAGAAACATAATTACCTCCTAAAATATAGAAAAAAGTATAATATATCACATTATAACACAAAAGATACCAATCAATTTGTCGAAAATAAGAGATTAATATTATTTAATAAATGTAAATTAACTTAATTTATGGTGGCTAATTAAACAAACGTCTAAAAAAAATATGGATAATATGTACATTGAAAAAGTATTTTTACATAGATAAAATGTTAATGATTCACAGTATATTATGAAAGTCAATAGGGTAGGGGGGAGAGAATATGAACAATCCATTTATTAAAAATGGTTATCTTTGTTCTAATGCTTCAATTAATAAATTGGTAATAGCAAAGGTACCACAATACATTAAGCTTAAAGATGTATTAGGAAAGTCTGCTTTAGATTTATTTTCAACAAAATTATTTATAAATGAAATTAAAAATAAAGAAAATGATTTGGGAATAAATATAGAAAAGATAGAGGAAAAACAATTGCCTCTATATCTAGAGAAATGTTTAGATTATAATAATGAATCTGTACGAAAATCAGCTATAGATATTATTGATTTTTTTGGAAGCCGTTTAGGGTTGATTTTATTAACTTTAAAAAAGGGAGAATATGAAAATAGACAAAATAGATTGGATTGGACAGATGAACATTGGAATTATTGGGCACAAATAGAGAATGTTATTTTAGTTGGAGGACTCGCAAATAAAAGGTTTGGTACAATAATGCAAAAAAGTATTGATAAAGTTTTTCAATACGAAAAGAGTAAATATAATATAATTTTGGTAGATAATCCTTCACAGGCGGCTATAAATGGTTTAGCAACATATATTGATGAAAAGGAAGAGAATAAATTTAATTTAACTTTTGATTTAGGACAAAGCTTTATAAAGAGAAGTATTCTAAAACTAGGAACAAGTAAAATTGATAAAGTTATTACTTTAGATAAGGTAAAATCTAAATATGTAAAGTGGGAATTTAGTAGTGAATTAGAAGAAAAAGAACAAGCTAAAAAGCAAAGTGAGTATGTAATAAATTGTATTGTTGATACTATTACTTATTGTAAAAAAAATAATTATAAATTAGGAAGAGATATAGTGATAAGTGTAGCAAATTATATAGAAAAGGGTAAGTTTAAAAATAGAGGTGGATATGGTAAGTTAAGATTAATATCTGATAATTATGAAGAGTATTTGCAGGAAGTTTTATATAATAAGTTAGGAGAAGAATATAAGATAATTATGGTCCATGATGGAACAGCAATGGCTGCAGCTTTTTCAGAATATAATAAAGCGGTATGCATATCTTTAGGAACAGTTTTCGGTGTTGGATTTCCTGTTAAATCTTAATGAAGATAGCTCAACAATCTATTAGAGTGTTGAGCTATTTTTGCTTAGTTTAAACATTCTAAAAGTTAGAGAATTTATAGAAAATGTAGTAAAAAAGAATTGAATAGTATTTATGGTACAATATAAATAAAAATTATAAACTTAAAGATAAAGTAATTAGGAGGTTATTTATGAAACTTACAATGCTTGGAACTGGTAGTGCATTAGTTACTGAATGTTATAATACATGTTTTGCAATACATGAAGAGGATAGGGTATTTTTAGTAGATGGGGGAGGCGGGAATACTGTCTTAAATCAATTAAAAAAAGCAGATATTGATTGGAAAAATATAAGAGATATTTTTGTTACTCACAAACATATTGATCATGTAATGGGGATAGTGTGGATGATTAGACTTATTTCTCAAAATATGTCACAAGGTAACTATGAAGGAAAAGCAAGAATTTATGCGCACCAAGAACTTATTGATATATTAAAAGATATCTCCAATATGCTTTTACAGCCAAAGCAGACAAAATTTATTGGAGATAGACTTCATTTAATCCCTGTAAAAAGTGGACAATCTTATAGAATTATAGGAAATGAAGTGACGTTTTTTGATATAAATTCTACTAAAGCTAAGCAATTTGGTTTTACTATGAGTTTAGATAATGGTGAAAAAATTACTTGCTGTGGTGATGAACCATATAATGATTCAGAAAGAGAATATGTTTTAGGTAGTAAGTGGTTAATGCATGAAGCTTTTTGCTTATATAAACACGCTGATATTTTTAAACCATATGAAAAACATCATTCTACAGTTAAAGAAGCTTGCCAGGTAGCAGAAGACTTAGGTGTAAAAAATTTGATTTTATATCATACAGAGGATAAAAATATTAAACATAGAAAAGAATTATACACAAATGAAGGAAAAGAATTTTTTAATGGAAATATATATGTACCAGAGGATTTAGAATCATTTGATTTATAAAAACTATCTTGACAATTAACTCAATATACTTATATATTTTAGCTATGATAATATTTACAAAGTTGGGCATACATCTATCACAGATACTTCAATTGGAGTTATAGCTATAGCAATTTTATTTATAATTAATAGGTTTGTGGCGAAAAATAAACAAGAAGTAGAAGAGGTAAATTAATATTGTATATAATATTTCAGTTATGTTTTGTTCTAGATATTATAGCTACTATAGTATTGATTACTAAATATAAAAAATAAATTATAAAGAAAAAGATAGACAAACTTGAACTGCCCCCTGTCTACTTTACAGGGGGCAGTTCACTTTATGGTTTGAGCTATCTTTTTTTCTTTCTATAGGATAGTGGAGTCTTGCCATGAAATTTTTTAAAGCTTTTTATAAAGTTTCCGCAATAGTTGTAGCCAAGTTGTTTTGATATTTCATCTATACTTAATTCAGTTGTACATAATAAATTTTCAGCCATAGTCATTCTTATAGTGTTTGTATACTGTTTAATAGACATATGATATTTTGCTGAAAAACCTGCCTTCAATTTTTGTTCATTTAAAAATACCCTCTTGCTAAGACTTTTTATAGTAGGAGGGGTTAAAGCTTCTTTTGTTAATATTTCATAAGCTTTTTTGATAGCATTAACATCTGAAGTGCTTAATGAAATTGTTCGATTAGTCCCGATACAGATTTCATTACAGTTTAATTGATTAGTAAAAGCATTTTGTGGTGAAGAATAAAGTTCATTTGAAAGTAAAGCTATTGATTCTAAGATCTTACTTTCTAGATATAAAGGAGTAAGAAGGTTTCGCTCTGCCATACTCTTTAAATTTTGAAGTATAGAAGATATATCGATAGGAAGATAATTATAGGTATAATTATCGGTAAAGCTATATGAATCAATGCTATTAGGATAATTAGGTTTAATTATTTCATCAAAGTATCTTTTATGAATAGTTATTTCAGCACCATGAAAATGTTGACCTTTTTTCCAATTTTGAGTACCTTTTAATGCCTTTTCATTTACCAAAAAAGAGGAAGGGGTAAAGGATGAAACTGGACTATTTTCAATTTCAAAATGAGTGGTGCCTTTATATACTATTCCAAATCTAATTAAAGCTTCATTGTGGTGAAAAGACAATGAAAAATCTCTAGGAATAGTGAAATCACCTATTTCAAAATTATAATAACCTTCTCGACTATATTTTATAAAATATCCAAGTTCAGGTCTTCTTTCGTTTCTATATATAATGCAATTATCATTTTTATAAGGTTTAAATGTTATTTTATCTAAAACTGCATTTTCAAAATCTTTTGTTGTTTTATAAATCATTAATTTACCCTCATTTGTATAATACCTAAGAATCTTATAAAAATTATTATAAATGTTTAATATTAAAATTCAATAAATTATTTTTTCTAGGCTGGGGAAAATAAAAATAGGAGGTGGAAAAGAAATTATGAAATTAGATGATAAAATTATTAAATTGGTTGCAACAATTGAAATGAGAATGAATATCATATACAATCGATTTGTAAAATAAATGATAATTACATGAAAGTTTAGATAACGTTGGAGGTATTTATGAAGAAAAAATTATTAGTGATTTTAGGAGCATTGGCAATGAGTGCAATGATGCTTGTTGGATGTGGAAGTGCAGCTTCAGATGAAAAGAGTTCAAAAATAGAAACTGTGACAGTTACAGATGTAAGAGGAGACGTTGAAATACCAAAAAATCCTCAAAGAATAGTGGATTTAAGTGGGAATAGTGATATCTTATCTATTTTAGGTTATAAAGTAGTTGGAACAGCTAATAGTGATGCATATGACTATACTAAGTTTCCTACATATTTACAAGACACTTTAAGTGGTGCTGAAATTTTAGGATATAGTATGCAAGACACAATGGATGTGGAAGCAGTTATGAATTTAAATCCAGATTTAATTATTATATCAACTGTTCAAGAGAAAATGTATGATCAGTTAAGTGAAATAGCACCTACAGTAATGATACAACTTGAAGCATTAAATTGGAAGGAAGACATAAAGTCTTTTGCAAAGGTATTTGGTAAGGAAGAGGTTGCTAATAAGTGGATTGTTGATTATGAAACAAAAGCTAAAGAAGCCGGCGATAAGATTAAAGCAGAGTATGGTGAAAATACAACATATCTTTCATTTTTAGCAAGTGGTGATCAATTCTTTGTATTTGATGGAGCAGGATTTGGAAGCGTTTTATATGAAGATATGGGACTTGCAAAGCCAGCAGGAATGCCTGAGCAAAGTAATATAAGCTTACCTGTTGTAACTTATGAAGGGTTAGCAGCAATTAATGCTGATTATATATTCTTAATGGCTACAGAAGCAGATCTTGCACAGTTAGAAAGCAATGCTATATGGAATGGTATACCAGCCGTTAAGGAAGGTCATGTTGTAAAACTTGGAGCATCACCATACTTCAATCAAGGTTATAGCTCAATAGGCAGAGAAATATTAGTTGGTGAAATAGGTGATATGTTAAATGGAACAAAGTAATAAAAAGTTGATGGTATTTGTCATAATTAGTTTGTTACTTTTAATTGGAGGACTGATTCTAGCCGTAAGGCTAGGATCTGTCTCTATTACTTTTTCAAATATTTATGACAGTATTTTTAATTACAATGAAAGTTTAGAACTTATGCTCGTTAGGGATGTAAGAATACCAAGAGCTCTTTCTGTATTATTTACAGGAGGAATTTTAGGAGTTACAGGAGCTATGATTCAAGGAGTTACCAAAAATCCTATAGCTGAACCTTCAATACTTGGTATAAGTCAAGGTGCTACTTTAGTAATTGCTATTTTTTTTGCTTCTGAAATTTCAATAACAACTCAAAATTCTATGATAGCATCCCTAATAGGATCATTCATTACTGGAATTATAGTTTTAGGATTTATAACCCAAAAAGCAAATAATAATTCAATAGCAAAAATACTTTTAGCAGGAACCGCTATTAGTACTTTTTTCATATCATTAACAACAATAATAGGATTACTTTCTAATCAATCTCAAATGGTTGGCTTTTGGGTATCTGGTGGATTTAGAAATGCTAGTTGGCAAGATTTTAGGCTTGTTAGTATTATTGCAATAGTAGGATTAATAATTGCCTGCTTTTTATCTACTAAAATTAATATTTTAAATCTTGGTGATGATGTTGCTATAGGGCTTGGAGAAAATCCAGATAAAATAAGATTGATTACATTATTGGTAATGATACCTATGATAGCAGCAGCTGTTGCAGTTGGTAAGAATATTGTTTTTGTAGGGCTTATAGTACCGCAGATAGTTAGAAAATTATTAGGTGAAGATTATAGAAAAAATATTCCTTGTTCATTTTTACTTGGAGCAGTTTTATTAGTTTTTGCTGATGTTGCAGCAAGAATGGTATTTGATCCTTATGAAACACCTATAGGTGTTTTTACAACATTAATTGGCATACCATTTTTTATTGCAGCAGCTAGAAAGGAGAGGGGATAATGAAGAAAAAAAGATTATCTATAATTTTAATAGTTTTATCAATATTATTATTTTTCTCCTTTGTTATTTCACTTTGTTGGGGGACTTATAGCATTTCACCTATGGAAGTTATTAACACTCTCTTGGGTAATGGTAACAGAAGTCAAAATACTGCTGTTTTATCTATAAGACTACCAAGGGCTCTAGTTGGAATTTTTGTAGCAATTGCTTTATCAACAGCTGGAGCTATTTTACAAACAATAACCAAAAATGATTTGGCAGATACAGGGATTATAGGTATTAATGCAGGAGCATCAGTAGCAGCGGTTATTTTTATTACATATCAAACAGGCACTTATTATAGTAAACTTGGACAAATGTCAATTTTTGTATTACCTTTCATGGCTATTCTGGGAGCAGGAATTTCAGCTTTTATAATCTATATGCTTTCAAGTAAAAATGGAATAAGGCCTAAAAGACTTTTATTAACCGGACTTGGAATAAATGCAGGTCTTAATGCATTTATAACTTTCTTTACATTCAGAGGCGGTGTCGGTGATTATAATAGAGTTTTAGTATGGACTTCAGGAAGTCTTTGGGGCTCAGGATGGAGCTATGCTAAGGTAATTATTCCCATTGTTACTTTTATGTTTATTATTATTTTACTTAATAATAAAACATTAGATGTATTAAGTCTTTCTGATGAACTTTCTATATCGCTAGGATTAAATCTAGAAAAGCAAAGAAAGAAATTTTTATCTTTTGCAGTTATATTAGCAGGCACAGCAACAGCTTTTGCAGGTAATATTGGATTTTTAGGATTAGTATCTCCTCATATTGCTAAAAGGTTAGTTGGGCCTTATCATAAAAACTCTATTGTTGTATCAGCAATGATAGGAAGTATAATTGTGCTTCTTGCAGATGCAGTATCAAGAAACTTATTTTCTCCAATTGAGATACCAGCAGGAATAACAGTTTCAATATTTGGAGTACCATATTTTATTTATTTAATGATGAAGGAGAAATAATTATGGAAGCTATTAGTGTGAAAAATTTAGAAGTAGCTTATGAAAATAACACGATAATTAAAGATATGGATTTATCTATACCTAAAGGGCAAGTTAGTATAATAATTGGTTCTAATGGCTGTGGTAAATCAACGCTTTTGAAAACTATCGCAAGAATCAATAAAGCTAAAAATGGTGATATTTTTATAAATAAAAAAAATATAAAAGAAGTAAAAGAAAAAGATATAGCAAAAGAAGTTGCTTTCCTTCCTCAAGGACCTGTGTGCCCAAGTGGATTAACAGTAAGAGAACTTGTAGCTTTTGGACGTTTTCCTCATCAAAAAATGATAGGTGGATTAAAAAAACATGATAAAGATATTATTGATTGGGCGATTAAAGAAACAGGGCTTACTGAATTTGCTGATAGAGGAGTAGAGAATTTATCAGGCGGCCAAAGACAAAGAGCATGGATTGCTTTCGCTTTAGCACAAGAGACTGAAATTATAATGCTTGATGAGCCTACAACTTATTTAGATATGTCTTATCAACTTGAAGTATTAGAAGTGCTTCAAAAACTTAATAGAGAAAAGAAAATAACAGTTGTTATTGTTCTTCATGAGCTTAACAATGCATGTAGATTTGCTGATAATATAATCGGTTTAAAAAAAGGAAAAATTATTTGTGAAGGCAAACCTATGGATGTTATTAATAAAGAAAATTTAAAAGAGATATATGGAATAGAAGCAAGCTTAAGAATGAGCGAAAATGGTGAATATCCAATTTGCACAGAATATGAATTATTGAGGGAGGCTAAATGAGAAATAAAAACTTTTTAATAATATTAATTGGACAGATTATTTCTCTTTTAGGTAATGCAATTCAAAGATTTAGTATGTCACTTTACCTGCTTGAATTTACAGGTAGTACAGTAGCATTTGCAAATATTTTAGCAATATCCATAATTCCTTATATTCTCTTTGCTCCTATTGCGGGATGGCTTTCAGATAATGTGAATAGAAAAAAGATAATGGTAGTTTTGGATGTGATTTGTTCAATAATTATAGGTCTATATTCAATAATATTATTTCAAGGAAGAGATCATGAAGTTATTGTAGGAATAGTCATGTTTATTCTGTCAATATGTGCAACTATTTATTCTCCGGCTGTCTCTGCATCTATTCCACAGATTGTAGAAGAAGAAAAATTAACATCAGCTAATGGGATAATTAATCAAGTAGGGTCTATTGTAAATGTAGCTGGGCCAATATTGGCTGGAGTGATTTATGGATTTTTTGGTATAAAAGCAATAGTGATTATTAATGCAATAAGCTTTTTGTTTTCAGCGATTATGGAGATGTTTTTAGTTATTCCAGATGTTAAAAAACAAGAAAAATTCGCTATATCAATAGATTTATTAAGAGATTCATTTATTGATATGGGAAAGAGTTTTTACTATTTAAAGAAAAATAAGAAGATAATATTGGGGATAATAATATCTTATGCTTTGGGTAATATTTCACTTGTACCTATATTATCAATAATTGCTCCATATTTCATTAATATTAAACTAGGACTCTCATCTCAGATTTATGGAATAGTTGAAGCAATATGTGTTTGTGGAATGATAATTGGTGGCTTTTGGATAAGTGTGAAACCCAATATGTTTATTATGAAGAAAGTTCACTATACATATTTGCCAATGATTTTTGGAGTTTTAATAATGTGCATACTTGTATTCTTAAATCTTAATGCTTATTTAATGGCTGGAATCTTTGCCATAGGTGGTATGTTTATTATGCTATCTTTAGCTTTATCCAATGTATTAACTCTTACTTTTATACAAAAGGAGGTGCCATCTGAAATGCTAGGGCGTGTATCTGCTTTTTCAGTGGCTGTAGCTACAATAAGTGTTCCGCCAGGTCAAATTTTATATGGTCAGTTAATTGAAAATTTATCATTAAGCATTATATTTATAATAACTACAATACTTAATATTGCACTAGTTGTTTTTGTTAAGTGGAATGTAAAAAGTCTTGAATAATTACGAGGTACTTATGTATAAAAGTACCTCGCTTATTATTAGAAAATAAAAGATGATGTTTGAATAAGATATTCTGTAGGTTATAATAAATAATGAAATTTAATGTGCTTTAAGAGGAAAATGTTATGAGTAAAATAAAGTTGAAATCTCCTAAGTATCTTAAGGAGTTTAAATGTATAGGTGGAGAATGTGAAGACAGCTGTTGTGCTGGCTGGGATATAGATATTGATAAAATAAGCTTTAAAAGATATTTTAAAGTTAAAAATGATGAAATGAAGAAGATGTTTCAAAAAAATATTCATAATAATGTATATTGTACTTCCGATGATGTGGATTATGGAAGAGTTAAATTAAAGAAAGGGAAGAGATGTGCATTTTTGGATGATAATAACCTTTGTATGATTTATTCAAATTTAGGTGAGGATTATTTATCTAATGTGTGTACATGTTATCCGAGGGTAATGAATATAGTTGATAATAATTACGAAATGTCGTTGGATGTTGCATGTCCAGAAGCTGCAAGAATACTTTTAGCTAAAAAGAGTGGTATTAATTTTGAAGTTAGTAATATCAATTTAGGTAAACACATAGTGTCAGGTTATATAGATACTAAATCTAAGGATGTTAAAAATCATCCATTAAAGTATTTTAATGAAATGAGGAAGAAATCTTTAGAAATAATTCAAAATAGGAAGTATACCATTGATCAAAGATTATTTATTCTAGGTGATTTTTTAGAAGGATTACAAGAAAAGTTTGAATATAACTTTAATGAAGCTTCACACTATATAAATAAGTATAATATGGACAAAAAATCTAAAGATTACGATAAGAATGAGATGAATTACATGCTTCAAATAGCTTTCTTTAAGGATATGCTTGAAAAGTTAGATGTATTTAATGAAGTTGAAAGTCCTTTCTTTGTTGAAGATACAAAGAAGGTTATTGAAGGATTAAAGCTTGAGTCTAAAATTCCTATTATGGAAAACAAGGATTTCTATATATATGCTTTTAAAAATTATGAAGAGAATAACATTAAAGAAAACAGTTATATTTTTGAAAACTATCTAGCAAACTTTATGTATGGTAACTTGTTCCCATTTACAGAGAGTGAATATATTTTTGATGGGTTTATGATGCTTTTATTTAGGTATTCATTTATTAGATTCTATTTAGTGGGTAAGTATTTAAATAATAAAAAAGAAACTGAAGAGGAAATAATAAGTTCTATACAAGTATTTGTTAAGACTATAGAACATCATAAAAATTTCTTAGAAGATGTGTTAAGTTACTTAAAAGAAAACGAATTTGATAATATGGAATTTACTAAAACTTTATTATAAGATAAGTTGATAATTCAATATTCCAGAGCTAGCCCCTGTAATTACGATATAGTTATTTTTTTTATTCATAAAATACATCCTAAAATATGTTACAATTGCAGTATATTATCTAGAGTAATCTCTAGGTCAAGTTATTGGAGAGATTTTTATGTATTATAGTATTGGGGGGTTCTGGAATTTAAGGAATAATTATATATAATCTTAGGTATTATGAAAAAGAAGAATTGATTTTTATGATAAAGAAATAAAAAAGTTATAACTTAGTTGATGGAGGATAAAGATGGAGACTGAAGAGCTTGTTGAAAAAATAAGAGAAATACTTAAAAAGGAAATTTCGGATAAGTATTATAAGAAGTTTTTTGTATATGGATTTGATAGTGCTGAAGTTAATGGAACTAAACTTATATGGACTTGTAAGGATGAATTAAGCAAACAAAAAGTAAGTAATTACTATAAGCCATTTATTCTAGCAGCATGTACAAGTGCAGGAACAGAAATAAAAGAAATAGAAGTAAAATAAATGAGGTGTGTTATGATTCATCCCTTGTCTACTTGACAAGGGATGAATCATAACACACCTCATTTTCTATACTGCAGGTAAAAAAATATTTTCATCTAAAGGTAATTCATTACTTGGCAGTTGATTGATTTTAACTACTAAATTCATAATGGAATTAACATCATATTCTGGATAATAGTTTGTTACAATCTTATACCAAGTATCGCCTTTTGCTACTTTGTATAAATTTCCGTTGTTTATAGCATCTTCTGGAATTAAAAGGTGAGTTCCAGCATTTAATTTATTTGGACTGGATAAATTATTCTTTAAAGTAATTAATTCAATTGTACTATTAAGATTACATTTGTTTTCGAATTTTCTAGCTATTACACAAAGAGTTTCCCCTTTTTGTAGTATATAGTCTTTACAATGAAGATTTGAAATAAAATCTGATAAATTTAATATTTTTTTCTTAAGTAAGCTTCCTTTTATTTCTTTAATATTGTTTTCATTTAATACATCATCTTTCGATTGACTATTACCATCGATATTATTCACTGTATTTTCTTCTGGATTATAGGCAAATTCTTCTGTTGGTTTATTTTTAAATGAAGTTTTATGTAATGCATTATAAAGAGTTATGCCTCCAACTATAATAAAACATAAACCTATGGTACAAATAACAGAGAGTACCGCTATTGAAACTTTCTTCATGTTATCAATTCCTTTCTATATTAAAGAATTATTGCCATGAAGAAAATAAGTATTCAATTATTTATTAATTCGTTGGTTTTAATATGAGGATTCCTAAGAATGGAAAAATTATAGTGTTTATTATAAAAGATATTGACATGTAAAATTAAAGTGTTAATATTTGCTTGTAAACAAATGCAAATAATTCGCATTTATATTTAATAGAAGGTGATAAAAATGAGAGTGAAAATTACATTAGAATGTACAGAATGTCATGATAGGAATTATACGATGACCAAGAATAAACAAAAGCATCCAGAAAGGATAGAACTTATGAAATATTGTCCACGTTTAAAAAAATATACATTACATAGAGAGACAAAGTAGAAAGGCAGTTGTTTTGCTCTTGTTAAATCTAGTATGTCAGCTGGTTGGATTCAAGAATTAGCTAAAGATGAAATAATCAAATTATTCAGTGCACTAAGGAGAGTTTTAATTTCTGTTGTTCAAGAGTAACCTTAGCAAGGTATTACAGGAACTTAGGCTTTTATTACTTAGAATTGTATGAACCTGAATTAGCTGAAAAGTTATATATGTATAGTAACATATATTATGTAACTGACATTGCTAATAGTGAACTAAGGTTTTTAGAAAAAGTATTAAAAAGAAAACAGCCAAAGTATAGTATTCAAACGCTCCAAGCTAGATTAATGGAAAAAGAAATACCGCTTACAGCTAATTCTCAAACCATAGGATCAACATATTTAGCGGCAAAAGAATCACTTAAAGTAGGTGATTATAAAGTTGCTAAAGAGTGTTATTACATGGTGTATGATTTAACTAATGATTATACAGTTAAAAAGATAATAGATGGTATATAAATACATACTAACTCTGGACTCAATTTGACAAAAATATCTATAGTAGTAAAATTTTATTTATAGTAAAATAATATTCAAATAGTCACACGAAGATAATTTGTATTTTAGAAAGGAAGTAAGTATAAATGCCAAGAAAGATAGTACCGATTACATTATTAACTGGTTATCTTGGAGCTGGTAAAACAACTTTAATGAACCATATATTAAATAATCAAGAAGGTTATAAAGTAGCTGTAATAGTAAATGATATTGGAGAAGTAAACATTGATGCTGATTTAATTGGTAAAGGCGGAATAGTACAAGAAGAAGATAGTAATCTTGTACCATTATCAAATGGATGTATATGCTGTACATTGAAAGCTGACTTAATTAAACAAATCGTTGAGCTTTGTGAAACTGGTAGATTTGATTACATATTAATAGAAGCTAGTGGAATCTGTGAACCAATTCCTATAGCTCAAACAATAACTATGATGGATGATTTATTAGCACAACAAGGAATTCCTAAAATATGTAGACTTGATAATGTAACAGCAGTTGTTGATGCTGCTAGACTTGTATCTGAATTTGGATGTGGAAACAATTTATTAAAAACTGAATCAATTGATGAAGAAGATGTAGAAAATCTTTTAATTCAACAAATTGAATTTTGTAATACAATAATCTTAAATAAAGTTGATGAAGTTAAAGATGAAGAACTTAAAAGAGTAAAAGCTGTAGTTCGTTCTCTTCAACCTAAGGCTGAAATAATAGAGACTAATTATTCTAAAGTTGATATAGACAAGGTTATGAATACTAAAAAGTTCGATTTTGAAGAGGCTAGTCTGTCAGCTGGATGGATAGAAGAATTAGAAAATCCGGAAGAGGAAGAACCTGAAACTGATGAATATGGTATTTCTTCATTTGTTTATCGTAGAAGAAGACCTTTTGATAGAAAGAAATTTGAACTTATTGCAAATAAGTGGGAAAAAAATATTATAAGGTGTAAAGGGCTTGTATGGTTTTCTGATGAAAGAGATATGGCATATGTATTTGAACAAGCTGGACAACTTATGCAAGCCAATGCAGCAGGTAAATGGTTTGCATCAGGAACTAAGAGAGAACAACTTGAAGCTATGAAAGATCCAATAATTAAAGATTCTTGGGATGAAACTTATGGAGATAGAGAAGATAAATTAGTATTTATAGGACAAAACTTAGATAAGGATAAGATTTCTAACTTATTAGATGAATGTTTAGATAAATAAAAAATGATTAAAAAACTACCTAATAGCTAGCTATTAAGGTAGTTTTTTTACGTGTAAGAAGGTATAAAAGAAGCTAAGGCATTAAAAATAAAAATATAGTGCCACAGCAGAATCTTAAATCTTAAATGAAATATAAGCTGAAGAATGATATAATAAAATTTATTAGATTTTTTGAGTAAGTATTAAAGGGTGATAGCAATGGACTTAGATAAAGTGGAAAATGAGTTTCAATTAATAACACCATCATTGCAACAAATGAAGGGGAGAAGACTATTAAATAAAGTTAATTTTTTATTAGAAGAACGCAAATTTAATGATGTTATTATTAATGGAAGAGTCGAATCTGAAAATAGTAATGCTACTTATACAACATTAATTAATATAAATAATGATACGAATAGCATTAATGATACAAAATGTAATTGTATTGACTTTATGCAAAATAATATTTTTACTAGAAGATATGTATGTAAGCATATTGCAGCCACTTTCTTGAAATATGTTAGAGATAATCAAGGCTTAAAAGTAGGTGATGGCCAAGGATTAATTGAAGCATTTGAACAATTAAACATACCTAAAGATACACTAGAAATATTAGTATCATTAAATCAATCGGAAAAGGAAGGAAAACCTTATTGGATTGCTAATTTTAAGATAGGTTCAGATAAATCATATATAGTAAAAGATATTAAAGCATTTATCGATGCTAAAAATAATTGTGGTGAAATAGCTTATGGAAAAAATTTTATCTATACACCTTTTGATCAAGAAGTAAATGAAAAAGATAATAAAATTGTTGATTATATGGAAAGAATAATAGAACTTGATGAATTTACATCTAATTTTTATGGTTCGGATAGGTTAGTAAAAGGAAAGAATTTATTCATAACAGAAAAGTCATTAAGATATTTTTTGACAATTTGTAAGCATAGAAATATTGAATTTGAAAAAAAAATTGTAAGTATAATAGAAGATGATATTCCATTAAACTTCAAATTAAAAAAAGATGATAAAGATGAATATGTCTTAGACATAAATGATATGAATTTAAATGTTTTAACATCTCAATTTAATGTTTTTTTATATAAAGAAAATATATATCTTCCATCAATTAAGCAATGTGAATATATAAAAGCTGTTTATAGTAATCTAGATAGAGAAAAGAAGATAAAATTCAGAGGGAAAAACAAAAAAGATGTTTTTAATAAGGTAGTACCAACTTTAAATAATATTTCTAATAATATAGATATAGATTCAAAAATAGATAATGTTGTAAAGGAACCGCTAAAAGCTAATTTTTATATTGATTCTAAAGCAAATAAAATATTATTAGACGTTAAATTTAATTATGGAAATGAGAAAGTAAGTTTTTTTGATGATAATAGTGAGAAAATAATCATAAGAGACAGTAAAAAAGAACAAGAAATTATGAATACAATCACAGATATGGATTTTGAAGTTAGAAACAATAAATTTATTTTTGCTGGAGATGAAGATAAGTTATATGAATTTTTAACTCAAAGTTATAAAAAGCTAGATGAATTAGGAGATGTCTATTATTCAGATAGATTTAAATCAAAAAAGGTTTATTATATGCCAGTCATTAATGCATCTATTAAAGATAGAGGAGATGGTTTTTTAGATTTTACTTTTGATATTGAAAATATAGATAAGAGGGAATATAAGAAAATAATAGAAGCTATTAGAGAACATAGAAGATATTATAAACTTAAAGATAATAGTTTTATTAATTTAGAAGATAAAAATACAAAGAGCTTTTTAGAAATTGTAGATAATATATCTAATAATGAAAAAGATATTACTAATTTTAAAATACATAGAAGTAAAGCTTTAATAATGCAGGACTATATTGAAAGAGAAAATATAGAATTCATTAAAGGTACAGATGTGGTAAAGTCCATTGTTGATAAAATAAATGATGCTAATAATAAAGTTTATGAAGTTCCAAAATCATTAAGAAATGTACTCAGAGAATATCAAGTTACAGGGTTTAATTGGTTTAAAAACTTAAGTTATTTAGGTCTTGGCGGAATATTGGCTGATGAAATGGGACTTGGAAAGACACTTCAAACAATAGCTTTTTTATTATCAGAAGTAGAGAAAAAGTCATTAATTGTTGCGCCAACTTCACTAATATATAATTGGAAAAATGAATTCGAGAAATTTGCTCCTGAATTAAAAATAGCTATCGTTCACGGAACAAAGCATGAAAGAATTAAAGTAATACAAGATAATCCAGATTTTGATGTGATACTTACAACTTATGGAACTCTTAGAAACGATGAGGATATTTATAATGATATAGTGTTTGATTATTGTATTATCGATGAAGGACAAAATATAAAAAATCCTTTGGCACTTAGCAGTAGGAGTGTAAAAAATATTAAAGCTAAAGCTAGATTTGCCTTAACAGGTACACCAATTGAAAATAATCTTTTAGAACTTTGGAGTATTTTTGATTTTATAATGCCTGGATATCTTTATGGATCAAGAAAATTTAAAAGTAAATTTATAGATAGTAATGATGTTAATAGCCTGCAAAAATTTATACGACCATTTTTACTTAGAAGACTAAAAAAAGATGTAATTAAAGAACTTCCCGAGAAAATTGAGAAAAAGTATTATGTTGAACTTCCTAAAGAACAAAAAAAGATTTATGGCGTTTTTGTAAAAGATATTAAAAGAAAAATGGAAGCTAAAAACTATAGTGAAGATAAGATTACTATATTTTCTTATTTAACAAAGCTAAGGCAACTATGCTTAGAACCTTCGTTAGTAGTTAATGATTATGAAGGCAAAAATGGTAAACTTGATATGGTTACAGAACTAGTACAAAATAATTTGGAGAAGGGACATAAGATTATTCTATTTTCACAATTTACATCTGTTCTTTCTGTTATATCAAATAGATTTGATAGAGAAGGTATAAAATACATGTATCTTGATGGTTCAACAAAGGCTAGCACAAGGGTAAAGTTGGTAGATGAATTTAATGAGTGTGAGGAGAATATTGTATTTTTAATTTCGTTAAAAGCAGGTGGAACTGGATTAAATTTAACTTCGGCGGATGTAGTTATTCATTTTGATCCATGGTGGAATCCTTCTATAGAAGAACAAGCTACAGATAGAGCTCATAGAATAGGACAGAAAAATGTTGTTCAAGTATTTAAACTTATAGCAGAAGGAACAATTGAAGAAAAAATTATTAATTTACAAGAAGATAAGAGGAAACTTGTAGAAAACGTTATGGATGTGGGATATGAAAAAGGAAATGTGTTATCTGGATTGACAATTGATGAAATAAAACTATTATTTGAATAAAAAGTGTAGGGATTTCTACACTTTTTTTATTTATTAAGTGTAGAAAATAGTGAGATAAATACAAAAATATAAATAATATGTTATAATTTATAAAAATAGATAAAAGGTGGGATAAAAATGAATTATAATAAGGTTTTGCAGTTGAAGAATAAGATTATATTCGTAGCACTGTTTATATCTGTATTATTAAGAGGGGTTTTGATTTTCTTCAGTTCAAAGGGTATAAATGCGAAGAAAGAAATAATACTAAAGTTAGGCATAACATCAATAATTGTTTTTATAATTGCAGGAATTTTGATGTATAAGAAATTAACTAAAACAACGATGTATTATATGATAGTAGCAGTAACAGTTATACAAATTGTTGTATTGTATTCTTTTCCTAGTTTATCTGATTTTTGTCTTTTATATTATACTTTGTTTCTAATCGGTATCTATTTGGATGTTAGACCAATTTGTATTCAAGGAATTATTAATTGTATAATAGCTTTTAGATTTTATAAGGAATTTAGTTCGACAACTTTCAAAACAATAACATTTGTTCAGGTTAAGTATATGATATTTTATTTGGCAGTGGGAACAATAATTTTATGTATAATAAGTAGAATTACTATGAAAGATTATAAAATATTAGAAGATACAGTAGATTCAAGTGAAAAAGAAAGACAGAAATCTGAAAAAATGATTTCAAAGATAAAAGAAGTTTTAAAGGTTTTAACAAATGTTAATGGAAATGTAAAAGAGGGAATAGATATAGTGAAATCTGTATCTAATCAAATTACAGATACATCTAGTAATGTGGCAAATAAAGCATCAGAAGAAGTTAGTAGTATGACAAATGTAATAGCATTGATGGATGTAGGAATGAGTGATATAACAGAAGTGGAATCAGCAGTTGATAAAATGATTGAATTTTCATTAAAAAATAACAAGGTTGTAGAAAATGGCTCTCAAAATGTTGAAAATTTATATGAAGAAATGAATAGGGTAAGTTCTAATATAAATAATGCAGTTCAATTGATGGATGATTTAATTAATAGAAGTTCTGAAATAGCAAAAATATTAGATGCTATCGAAGAAATAACAGATCAAACTAATCTTTTAGCATTAAATGCTTCTATTGAGGCAGTAAGAGCTGGAGAAAATGGCAAGGGATTTCTTGTAGTTGCAGATGAAGTTAGAAAATTAGCAGAGGATTCTAAGGATTCTACATATAAAATATCATCAATATTGAATGATATTACAAGTAAGATAAATAATGTTTCACAAACTATAATAAGTGAAAAAGAATCTATTGAGTTATGCAATACATATACTAATTCGGTTAAAAAGTTATTTGTTAATATAAATAAAAATACAGAAGATGTTATTGATCATTCTAAATCTGTAGATAATAAGACGGTGAAATTGAAGTCATCTATAGAAAAGACATTAAAAGAAGTTAATTTTACTAGTAATAATATAGAAACAGCGGCATCATCTATGGAAGAGATTTCGGCAGGGATAAATGAATTAGATAATAATATTAATAATATTGTCAATGAATATAATAAAATAGATGATATATGTGAAAGACTAAAAGAATATAGTGACCAATAAAAGGAAAAATATCATGTTATATAAAAAAAGGATATAATAATAGTAATATAAATTATAAAAATGGAGCAGAATATTATGAATTATATTCAAAATATAGATTATGAAATATTAATGTTTATTCAAAACCATATAAAAAATCCATTTTTTGATTGGGTTATGCCTATTATAACTTCATTGGGCAATATGGGCATATTATGGATTATCATTGGAATGATATTTTTACTTAGAAAGAATGAACGTAAAATTGGAATTAAGATAATTGTTGCATTAGTATTGTGTGCTATTATAGGAAACATAATTTTAAAAAATGTTTTCATGAGAACAAGACCTTTTGATATATATAACACAATAGAAATACTTATAAAAAAGCCATTGGACTTTTCGTTTCCATCTGGGCATACAATGACATCAGTTGCAGCAGCAACTATCTTACTTATAGAAAAAAAAGAAAAAGGAATATTATTTATGTTTATAGCATTTGCTATAGCTTTTTCTAGATTATATTTATTTGTACATTATCCAAGTGACGTATTTATTGGCGCAACATTAGGAATACTTATTGCAATAATATCAGTTAAGTTGATTAATTGGTTATGGATTAAAATTAGATAAAATTTATTTAAAATGATTGGGGTACTATATGAAAAGAAGAATAATTTGTTTTGGGCTGAAAGAAAAGATTTCATTTGATTTAAAGGGGCTATCCGAGGAGCAGGAAGGTATTGAAAAAAGATATTTTAATTATGAAAGTGAAATTATTGAAGTAGATATGGTTGAAAGCAGTTATATAACATATTTGGAGAAATGTACAACTGAACAAAATAATGCTCTCATCTTTGAAGAAATTAATGATGATAATATTAAATATATTGATGAATGTTCAAAACATAATCTAGTAATATACGAAAAAGATAATAGAAAACTTAATAATACTTTTGTTAAGGGTATGATTAATTTAAAACAAATAGATAAAATTTGCTTTAAAGAGATGTCTGCAATGATAGATATGGTTTTTCTATCGAAAAGAAAAGAATATGAATTCAATAAAATTACTGTAATAGCAGGTTATGGTGATAAAGATAATGCAATTGCAGATATTGTATTGAAAATTTTGAGCAATTTTACAACTATACAAAATTGTTCCGATTTTATACTTACATTATGTGCTGATAAAGAAATGAATAAAAGCGAACTTGCATATATTGAAGATCCTTTGAAGGAATATATAAAGGAAAACAGCAATTTAATAATTAAACAATTAACAAACAAAGATTTAAAAAATAGAATATATTTTTTTATGTCAGCACAATAAAATAAATATGGCATTAAACTAATAACACCTGAAATACTCATACTTGGTGAGTATTTCAGGTGTTTATTTTTTTAGAAAAACTTTGTTAAAAAAATGTCTAAAATCATTTAAATAAATTAAATAACTATAAAATAACTTTAATAAATTGAAAAGGAATGTTGAAAATTATACAATAGCTTTGCAATAATAAAACAAAAAACGACATAAGGAGACACGAAATGTTAGAAATAATCAGAAAAACATTAACTAGCAATGCTATCGTTGGTGCTATATTATCATCAATAGCTATAATTGGTTTAGGTTTCTATTTAAGAAAAAAAGAAATCATTAATTCATCAGCATCAAAAGTACTAACTAAAATAGTACTTACAGTTTCATTACCAGCTCTTGCATTTACATCTTTCATGAAAGATATAAATGGAAAACAGTTAAGCGAAGGTATGAATGTTTTAATATGGGGATTTGCAATTTACATATTATTAATCCCAATAACTAAGCTTATGTTTGCTAAAGTAAAAGGAGACAAGCAAGACGTATATAGAGTTTTAACTATATTTGGTTCTACTACTTTCTTTGGTACTCCAATAGTAACTGCTGTATATGGATCACAAGGAACAATGTTTTCAAACATATTTAATATAGCTTATAGAGTATTCTTATACTCATACGCATTTATTAAAATGTCCGGAGTTAAAATGGACAAAGAAAACTTCAAGAAAAATATGAAAGAAATCTTCTTAAATCCAATTATCTTAGCAACCTTCTTCGGATTATTTATCTGGTTATGCCAAGACATGCTGCCTCAAGTTAACGTCACAGTGAACGGAGAGGTTAAACAATATGCCTTCTTACGTCTTGATCAAACGTTACCTTGGTTCTATAAAGCACTAGATTATTTAAAAGCATTAGCGTCACCACTTGCTTGGATTTCAATTGGGGCCACTTTAGCAGAAGTTCCATTCAAAGATGCTATCTCTCAAAAAGATGCATGGGGATATAGTTTCATTAAAGTTTTATTCATTCCAGTCATTAACTTAGTTTTATTAGTTCTTGTCAATCAATTTGGAATTCTTCCAGTTTCATTTGAAGGGATGGCAACAACAGTCATC
>JAQXTC010000220.1 GCA_029219285.1 Clostridiaceae bacterium | reverse complement strand
TCTCAAACATTAAATCACCGATAACTATTACTCCATCATCCTTTAGTACCCTTAGCATTTCTTGTATTGCAATACATTTTTCATCGTGGTTTAAGTGATGAAATGCATATGTTGAAATAATAATATCAACACACTTGTTTTCATAAGGTATCTTTAAAAATTCTCCTAATCTAACTTTTAATTTGGGGTATTTTTCCTTCGCAACAGCTAGCATTTCACGTGATTGATCTATTCCAATTATATCGTAATTATCATTCAAGAACTTACTTGCCAAGTTCCCTGTTCCTACCCCTATCTCTAGTATTTTAGGTTTATTTCTATTTAACTTTCTTACAGATTCGTATACTTCTTGCAATATTAATTCATAATTTTTATATATTTTTAATGCACCATTATCTTGCTTTACATCATTATCATAGGTTCTTGCCCAACTATTGAAATCCCATTTATCTATCCATTCATTTTTAATATCATTTAATTTGTTACTCTCTTTAATAATTTCAAATAAATGATCTTTTATTTTATAATCATTTGTATCTTCATAAATTATATCTATTACTTTTTCTAAAGATTTTCTTATTGTATTTAACCTATGAATCTCATTATTAACTAGTTCCCATTGATTATTAAAATGAGTCAAGTAATTTTCCTTTTCATTATTTTTTAATATATTTTTTATTGAATCAATGCTTAATCCTATGGATCTATATAGTAAAATAGATTGTAATTTTATAATATCTTCTTCATTAAATTTTCTATAGCTATTATCATCTTCTCTTATTGGTGATAATAAGCCTTTTTTTTCATAAAATCTAATCTTATTAGTAGTAATATCAAACATCTCTGCTACTTGGCTAATAGTATAACTTTCCTTCATATCTTAATCTCCTTAATTTTTATTATACTATAAGCATAGACCTTCACCTTAGGCTAAAGTCAATCATATTTTAACCCCAGAAAGTCTATATCCTTTAATTAAACCTTATATTTCTTTAGCATTATTATTCAATCGTTTGAACATTTTAATTTCATTCATTGATATTAATTTTATATTTTTTGATAACACTATATGTAGGAAACTTTATTCTAAAAATATTGATAAAATCAATCTTTCCTCCTAAAAAAATAAAAGAGCAAACAATAGCTCTTTTATTAAATCTATAATACTAATTATTTTTTAGCCACATAATAGCTGAATATGTATGCATAGCTGCACCTGTAACCAATATGTCTTCATTAAATACTACCTTTGGATTATGCATTGCTTCACCATATAAAGAATTTTCTTTCTTAGTACCAGCACCTAACATAAGGTAAACACTTGGTACTTCGTATGAATAAGATGCAAAATCTTCTGATCCCATTCCTCCACCTTCAAATAATACCACTGACTTTTCGCCTAATAAGTCCTTTAAATATGATGTAACTTCTTTAGCTAATTTAGTATCATTAGTTAATGGTGGAGCTGACGATAATTCTATTAGTTCAGCTTCTCCTCTAAACATCTTAGCAGTAGATACTACTATATCATTCATTCTTTTAAATATAAATTCTCCATTTTCTTTATCTAGACTTCTAATAGTACCTTCCATCACAACTTCCTCAGGTATTATATTCGAAGCTTCTCCTCCAGAAAATTTACCTATTGTTACAACTGCAGGTTTAGTAGCAGATATTTCTCTAGAAGTTATCTCTTGTAGAGCTAAGTATATATGTGCTGCTATATTTATTGGATCCACTCCTAACTCTGGCATAGCTCCATGAGCCCCAGTTCCTTTTACGACTATTCTAAATCTATTACATCCAGCTATACTTGTTCCTAATCCACATAATACAACATTTGAAGGTGTTCCAGAATGAACATGCATTGCCATGGCTGCATCCACATCAGGATTTTTAAGTACTCCTGACTTTATCATTTTTTTAGCCCCTGTAAATCCCTCTTCATCTGGTTGAAATACTAACTTTACTGTTCCCTTTATTTTATCTTGATTTTGTTTTAAGAGCTTAGCTGCACCTAAAAGCATAGCTGTATGCATATCATGACCACATGCATGCATACAACCATTATTTGACTTAAAATCACATTCAGTTGCTTCCATTACTGGTAGTGCATCCATATCCGCCCTTAATAAAAATGTTTTTCCTTTTTCATTCCCTTCAATTGTAGCAACTATACCACTTTCACATATTTCCTTTGGATCATATCCAAATTCCTTTAGCTTATCCATTACATAAGCCTTTGTTTTTGGTAATGTTCCCCCTACTTCAGGATTACTATGAATCGTTCTTCTAAAAGCTATCATTTCTTCTTTTATTGCTTTAGCTTGATTAATAATTTCATTCATAACAACTTCACCTACACTTAATTTTATAAATTATATTAATTAATTTTCTTAATAAAATTAATATACCACAAAAAAACAATATTAATGTATAATTTATTTCATATTTGCAATTATTCCAATACAATCATATTGCCAAAAAAATAATGTTAACATATAATTTGTTTCCCATTTGCAATTTTTCTATTATCCATATACAAAAACTATGGGTACCACAAAATGTATTTTTACGGAATAATTTTCATTTATAGTATTAGACATTCTTACTGCTTATGTTACTTTATACAAATTTGTAAAAGTCAAATATAAACAAAACTAGAAATGTTACTAATAGTATTATTAACATTTCTAGTTTTATTTATTGATAAAATGTCAAAAAGTTTATGATACAATCCTCCGTATCGGTACTAAGTGCGGTTTTTTTATATTTATCTATTAATTAAACCGGAATTTGTTAATCTGTTCATTTAGTTTTCTTATCAACATCATTTATTCCAAATAAAGTTAATATAAAAGATACAATAATAATAGAAATATCTGTTGCCGAAACAGACTGCATAAAATAATCAACAACACGGAGACCATAAAATGTAGCAAACGTATCTAAGAGAATATAAAGCAATATAGCCATTTGTTTTGATAATTTCCCCAGAAATAGCAACGCTTTAGGCAATGCCTGAGCTATCAAACTAAGAGGATAAGAAATAATTGTTGCAATTATAAAAAACAAAATAATACTTCCTATTGACTCATATTCAAATTCAAAGATTTTCATTATCGCTCCACCTAATACCGCAATAATAGATATTATACCAACAAACAATAATCCACATAAGAGAAAAGTTATTATCTTTTCTTTATGTCTATTCCAAATCCCTTTCAATTATTTCACTCCCAAAATTCTAATTTACCTAATAAATATAAATATTTATACATTTATATAATCTACTAACTTATTATTATAGCTAAGTTTATCGAATCAAACTCTCTTAAATCCGTAGTAGTATGGCTACGATAGTTTTACGTTTTCCAACAACAATTATTTTTCAATTTCTACAGCCCATGTAAAATTTATAATATGCTTTACCTTTATTTTAAGGCCTATTGTTGAAACATAATTTATTAGTTCGTCTACATTAGTATAATATTTATTATTAATTACTTCCCACAAATTATCTTTTCCTTTTGAAAGTAAATTTTGTCTACATTTCTGTCTCTCTTCTTCGTTATTGAACATAAAATCCACAATAATAATTTTACCTTTATCATTTAAATAATCTATCATATTATTAAGTGCTACTTTCTTTTCTTCATAATTTAAACTATGAAAAGCATATGTAGTTACTACAATATCAGCACTATTTTTTATAAATGGTTCATCCAAAAAATTTCCGTTGAATGCAAAACTAACTTCCGTTTTTACTAAAACCTTGTATTTGCAAGAGTAAAGTCAGTTTTTTATCTAAAATTTATAGCTAAAATATTTAAAATAAGATATTAAAATTCTAGGGCAAATATCAGCGGAACTTAATCTTGCAAAAATGCAGCAAACGGAACTTAATTTTGCAAACAGATTCCGTAGGCTTTTAAGCATGCCTAAAATACTCTAGAAAATGATTATCTTATAAAAATTATAGCTTATTTTAAGCATTTTGGCTATAAGAACAAG
>JAQXTC010000219.1 GCA_029219285.1 Clostridiaceae bacterium | reverse complement strand
TTTTTTATGCTTATTAATGTTTTTATCAACCTTTATACCTCTTACCTTTTTAACTAGCAAGAATTCAGATTTCACTTTCATGAGTATGGTTCCCTTCTTGTTATTTTTGTTTTTATAATCATATGGATATTATACCATAATTTTCATATTTTTATTATGAAAAATTAAAAATAATATTATTTCTTGTTCTAGAATTTTAATGTATATTTATTTCCTTTAGGCTAATAATACTATTGTGAGTGGCTTAGAGAATTAAGTAATCTTTCTCTAATCAAATACTTTATAATAAAATGCTGCATTTTAACCTAAAGTTCTCCTACTCATTGAGACATGTAGACTTTTGTTTACATGTCTTTTATATTTTAATGATAATAAATATATATATTATCAGGTTTTTCTATTAAGTTAATACTATTTATATTTAAAATAGCCTCTCCTTTACTATCTTTTTGTAACCTTCCACTTACCTTAACCCATGTATCATTCTTATAACTCTTATCCAATTCTTTTTTGCATATCATTCCTACAACCTTTGTATCTGCACTACAACAGGACATTAATATTCTAACTAAAGCAAATTCATCTTTATTTAGACTATTATCTCTATAAACAAACCCTGTTATTACAATAGTTTTTTTAGAAATTGCTTCGTAATCTTTACTTACTAAATTTAAAAAATCAATATAGTTCTCTTCTCCCACCTCAAAAATCTCATTCTCAATAAGTCTTTGAATTTTTTTCTTGTTGGATAGAACCTCTTCATTATCACTAGCTATCTTTTCTCTTATATTATTTATATCCCCTGATATATAAGCAGATGTAGGTGCAAAATTAATGAATATACAAAGGATTAAGAAAGGAATTATATATACATAATAGCCATTTAGTTTTCTTTTTACATAGGATTTATTTTGGGTTTCAAATAATAATACAAAGGCTATTATAATAAATAAAACAATACCTAATTTTATAAATATTATTATTCTTGGATGTACAAATTCTCCTACTTTGTTGCTACATATCAAAAAATATAAAAACCCAGAGATACATAAATCTACTATTATCTTTAATACAGTTTCTTTATCTATATTCTTCATAATACCTCTCTTTTATATATTAATAACCATAAGGGATAAAAAAGTAAGCCCCATAGTTAATATCATTAACTTCAATACAAATTCCTTTTTAAAACTTCCAATAAGCATAAATGTATTTTTTATATCTATCATGGGCCCCAAAACTAAAAATCCTACTACTGATACTTTAGTGAAGTTTTTCAAAAAACCTTTAGCAATAAATGAATCAGAAGTTGAACATACAGATAACATAAAGGCAACAACCATCATTATTAATATTGATCCTATTTTGCTGCTACTTGTAAAGTTTACTGTATCTAAAGAAAAAATCTTTTGCATTATGCTAGACAATAAAACTCCAACTATCATATACTTTGAAACATTAAAAAATTCATCACTAGATAATAAGATAACTGATTTTATTCTATCTAATTTACTTATGTCTTTTAAAATTTTCCCTTGGCACAAATTGCACTGACAATTAACAATGTAATCTGAGGCAATTTCACTTGGAGAATATCTATTTAATAGAAGACCAACAACTATAGCAATTAATACACCTATGATTATTCTAGATATAATAATCTCAGGCATATCGCTAAATACATAAACACTAGAAGCAATAGCTATAGGATTTACAATAGGTGCTGATAGCATAAAGGTTATGGCCACGTTTATTGGTAATCCTTTTTTTATAAATCCTCTGGCAACAGGTATTGTGCCACAGTCACATATAGGAAAGACTATGCCAAGAATTGATGCAAATATACTTGATAATATTTTATTTTTGGGAATTAATTTAATTAGCATATCATCAGAAATGTAAACTTGTAATATGGATGATACAAATGCTCCAATTAATATAAAAGGTACTGTTTCAATAAACATTCCCAGAAAATTAATGCTAATATCATATAAAAACGCTCTACTACTTTTATCTTTATAAATTATATTTCCTAAATTAAAGCAAAAACCAATAAGAACTAATATACATAAACTTAACATTATATAAAATAAAGTATTACTATGCTTATCTATTTGACTATAAAACTCTCGCTTCTTTACCTTACTTTTTTCTTCTTCAATATTATTAAAATAATGAATTGTAGCAATTTCATTAATACTTTTTATATTATTTTTAATATTACGTATATCCTTTTTATTTATGTTTTCACCTTTAGTCAAGACAACAATATCGCTATTTAATATATATCTTCGTATAATCTGAGCCATATTCATAAAATAATTGTTGGCTTTTTTAGCATCAATTGTAGTTATTATTTTATTAATTTCACACATTGCTTTTATATGTTTATCATGAAAAATCTCAAGAAATTCATCTATATCTTCCATGCCATTTAACTCAATAATTATTCTATCAGGCGAAAAATCATTAACTATTTCTTCAATTTCTGAACTAGTAATTTTAGGAGTTAATCTACTATATTTATAGTTTAACTTTTCCTTTCCGTCCTCTTGTTGTAAAATATATATTTTTTCATTATTCTCTTTACTTATTAATGAATTGATTAAAGTTGTTTTGCCTGAATCAAGGAAACCTAATAGTACATCAATTTTTATCATTTTCTTTTTCTCCTCTAAGATTGAACTTATTAAAATATACTCAAAAGGTTACTTAATAATTCCTATTTACTATTTTTATTCATCCACTAATAAAATAAAAATTTTGTCACATAATAGTATTGTTAAATTTTTTTATGAAGGAGAGAACTTATGATTAAAAAATTTGTTAGCCTTGTGGCATTATCTGTAATGGTTGTTAACGGAGCATACTCTGTTAAAACTTTAGCTACAGAATCCCCAAATGAATCAATCTATACTTCAGAAAGTGAAAGTTTTGAAACAGAAACATCTGAACACAAACCAAAATGTCCTTGCAAAGATGAAAAAAAGGATGATAAGAAGGACAAGAAAGAAGACAAAAAAGATACGAAAGACGAAAAAGATTGTAAAAAGGACGAAAAGAAGAAAGAATACAATATAGAAGATGATATAAAGATTCTTACTAAAAATTGTAACAAAAAACTTTTCTCAGATGATGAACTTAAGTCTTTAGATGAAATTTGTAAATGTGTAAAAGATAAAAAAACTATTACTGAAGAGCAAAAGAAATTTATAATGTGTCTAAAAGATAAAGTTGCAAAATCAAAACTTGGCGATGATTGCTTTAAGAAATTCCAAGAACTTTTAAAGAAAGATAAGGATGGAAAATTATCTGAAGATGAAAAGAAGGAATTAAAAGAATACATAAAGAAAATCATGGACTAATACATAAAAATCAGCCAAGAGAATAATCTCTTGGCTAATTTTATATTACATTATATCTCTTTAAGGCATTATAAATACCATGATTTAATACATCATCAGTAACATTAAAAGCTGCTTTTTTTACTGTATCATTAGCATTACCCATAGCAAATCCGTATTTAACTGCCCTAAGCATATCAATATCATTAATGCTATCTCCAAAAGCATAGGTATCTTCATAATTAATTCCTAACTTTTCATAAAGATATTTCACTGCTTGCCCTTTAGAGTATCCCTCTAGATGTATATCCATTCTTATATTAGGCGTCTCATAAGAATCTGCCACCCATGTATCAGGGATTGCTTTTTTACATTCTTCTAAGTCATCTACACTAGCAAAATTAACTGTTACCATATTAGCATGAATATCTTGAGGATTCCATTTATCAGTTCTACCATCTGTTACACTTCCCCCAAACAATTCCATTTGCTTTATAAGTAATGGATGATCTAAAGAACTAACCCATCTACCACCTATTCCTTTGAAAGAGTATTGTGCATTACACTTTTTAAATACATCCATCAAATACTCTACATCCTTTGTACTAAAGGCATTATCATAAAGCACTTCCTGATTAATTTCTATATAACTACCATTAGAAAATATTTTTCCATCAAAATCTACAATATCAAAAGCTGAAGGTATATATGATTTAGCTGATGCTACTATGACTAAAATACCTTTCTCTTGCATTGTTCTAATTGCCTTTACAGTACTATCTAAAGGTTTAGTTAAGCCTTTTCCTACATCCCACATAGTACCATCAACATCAAAAAAAACTGCTTTCTTCCCCATCTTTCCTCTCCTTAACAAAATTCAACTCTCTATTTATTATAACACTTAACTGTTTATATCTTATATGCTATTATTAAGATAATAAAATTTTGGAGGTTTTGCATAATGAGTTTATTTGATAATAATTATAAATCAATAGATATAAATGAAATAGATGAGATTCTTGATGATATAGAATTAATAGATATTAGAGAACCTCATGAATTTAAGGCTTCTCATATTAGAAATGCCAAGAATATTCCTATGGAAAAGCTTCTTAATGAACCAGAAAAGTTTTTAAATAAGAATAAAGAATATTACATAATGTGCAGAGCTGGGCACAGAAGTGCTACTGCCTATAAAGAGTTATCTTCTAAAGGCTTTAATGTTTACGATGTAACAAGTGGCATGGATTTCTATGAAGGTGATAATAGAATATAATGAAAAAAGATGTAGCTTTCCTATGCTACACCTTTTTTCTTTACCATTCAATCGTATAACTACCTTTATGAGCATCTGCTTCTACGATAATATGATATTTTCCTTTTTCCGGTAATTCAATTTTAAAGTTACAAGTTTCAAGATTTTCCTTTTGAAAAATCACTTTATCTTTATTATCGGTAACAGTAAGATTTAATTTTCCTTGTTCAGATTCTATATTTACATCTAATGCTAAATTTCCTTCTACATTTATAGTCCTATCTTTTTGCCCACTAAATCTATGATATGACATTTCCATTGAATTATTTGTGTTTGACTCCATTGAACCGATAGTAGCCTCACACCCCATTAATGTACTTGTAGCAATAATTATAGATAGAAATAATGTAATTAGCTTTTTCATAACAATTCTCCTTATTGTAAATTTAATTTATTCTTTAATATATAATTGGTTATTAAGAAATACATAACCGCTAGAATTATTTCCACTATAATACCGAAAAAGAAACTTGAACAAAGTCCACTGGCCAATACTTTATTTTCATCTAAATAAAGTTCTAAATCATAGGAATAACCTATTTTAAATATTGATGATAAAGTACTTGTTATTATATTTATACCAATATAAGCTCCAAATCCAGCTAATACTTTTCTTTTTTTCACTAGATTACCTACACATATTGCTGCATATATTAATGCAACTTCTCTTATTATAGCTATTATTGTTAGTACTAAAATTTCAATTATTAATACATATATAGAGGCTCCAATTTTAGCATAACCTTTATCAATAAGTATACCTATTTCATTTATAAATTCAAAAATAATGCCCTGTTCATATAATAGAATTACTATTGATATTACTCCAACTATTGTACTTATAATAGACCAAACTGTTGCAACAATAAGCTTACTTAAAATATTTTGCCAAGGCTCAACAGGTAAGGTATTCATTAAGTATCCTTCATCCAATAACAAATTTTTTCTAAATCTACTTATTGTAATAACTAAAGTTACTACAAATGATGATACGATTATCACTGCATACATAACACTACTTATCCCTAAAATAATTTCTCCAAATCTACTATCATCATAAGAAAATGTCATCTTCTCCACAAATGACATTATAATAAGAGCCAAATATAAAGGACATAAGGTTCTAGCAGTTGCTTGAAATTCATACTTCAAAAGTTTTCCTAGCATTTAAATACCTCCCTAAATAACGCATCTATACTCATTCCTTTTTCTTCTCTTATATTATCAACTGTATCTACAAGCTTAATTTCACCATAGCTTAAAAATATTACATCATCTAATATTTTCTCAACATCAGCAATAATATGGGTAGATATTATAATAGTTGAATTTTCATTGTAGTTACTAAGTATTGTATCTAATATATAATCTCTTGCTGCGGGATCTACCCCTGCTATTGGTTCATCAAGAAAATAAAGTTCTGCTTCTCTACTCATTACTAAAATAAGTTGAACTTTTTCTCTAGTTCCTTTGGACATTGTTTTTAACTTGTCATTAGGATTTATTTTCAATTTATTAAGCATATTATAAGCTTTTTTTTCATTAAAATCTTCGTAAAAGTCCTTAAAGAAATTAATTATCTGAGATACTTTCATCCAATCATTTAAATATGTTCTTTCAGGTAAATAGGAAACTATCTTCTTAGTCTCAACACCTGGTTTATGGCCACCAATAAATATGTCACCAATTGTAGGAGTTAAAAGTCCATTGGCAAGTTTTATTAATGTACTTTTCCCACTTCCATTAGGTCCAAGAAGTCCTACTATTCTTCCTCTGTTAATATTCAAATTAATACCTTTTAAGGCTGTAGTTTTATCATAAACTTTCACCAAATCTTTGCATTGTAATATAGATTCATTCATGATTTCATCTCCTTATCAACCTTTTCTGCAAATTCAATACTTTCAGCATTGTCAAAGCCAATTTTATTCATATTGGAAAAAAATATATCTACTTGTCTTTTGGCAAACTCCTCTTTAATTTCTTTTATTAAATCAGTATCTTCTGTAATAAATCTTCCCACAGCTCTTCTTGTATAAATTAATCCTGTTCTCTCTAATTCGCTAAGGGCTCTTTGCATAGTATTAGGATTAACTGATGCTTCATCTGCCATGTCGCGAACGGAAGGAAGCTTTTCGCCAATTTCATAGGCTCCTGAGATAATTCTAAATTCTAGCTGTTCAACTATTTGTAAATATATAGGTCTTGAATCATCTAATTCCCACTCCATAATTAAACTCCTTTGTATTAGTGTACTAATTTCTTAGTACACTAATACAATAATACTACTGCCAATTTTTGTCAATACCCTTTTCTAGAATAATTTATAAAAAAAGACTACCATTTCAAGTTTCACTCAAAATGATAGCCTTAACATTATTATAAGCTTATGCATTAGCTGCTTTTCTAAATCTTTCAATAGGTAAGATAGTAACAATTACTGAAGCAATTACTCCTTCAACTCCTTTGCCTGATAAGTTATATCCTAAAGAATATATAAGAGGATTCATCCCTTCTGGTGCATATTCCGCGAAGAATACACATCCTGATATAGTTTGAGAAATTGCTGCTAATATAACAGCTATTATTCCTCCAATAAATATTTTAGTCTTCTTATCTGTACCACATACTCCTGCAAGACCATATGCCATAGCAGGAAGAATATAATCCAACATAATTTGTGCTGGATGAATAAGTGTAGATCCACCAATTAAAGATAATAATCCATAAAGTAAACCTGTAGTAACTCCTGCAAGACTACCATACAGTACAGATACTATAAAAATAGGCAGCATTGTAACTAGCCCTATTCCTCCACCTTGTGGATATTTTATAAATGGTATACATGATAGAATGTAAGACATTGCCGTGCACATGGCAATAGTTACCAACACCTTTGTACTCATTTTAAACTTTCTCATCTTTATTACATATAAGCCTAATAAGATTACACATAATATAATTAATAATATATTCATTTGTCTCTCTCCCAACATTTTATTAAAATAAACAAAAAAGCTATACCTGTAAATTTAAGGCATAGCAAAGTTATCTATAAAAAGTTAAATATATGATTATATATAGCTTTCCTACGCTGGAATTACCCAGATCAGGTTAAGGGTCGATATAATAAATCTCTCAGCTCTAAAGCTCCCCTAGCATGTCTTCTATTTTCCTTTGAAATAATACCAGTTTTTATATATTTTGTCAATATAACCTAAACTATGCAAAAAATTCGGCTCTTCTTCGCTTGTTGATATAATTAACAGCTCTCATTTTAAATCTTTCTATTTCCTTATGTTTATAAAAGTTAATTAAATCTAATAATAAGAAGAAAGTATCTACAACTAAATACTTAAGGTCCCTTAAGTTATCTCTATTATCCTCATTTTCTTCAATTGAATCACTTAAAACTTTCAGGTTTTCCATTTTGTCTCTTACGTTAACTAAGATATTATTAACTTCTTCCTCTGAATATCCTTCAAAATTACTTAGTAATACCTTATCTAAAAATGCTATAAACTCTTTATTAAGGCTATTATATTCTTCATATATTTGCACTAATTCCATATTAATTTTTAACAACGAAGTTGTTAAAATCCACCTCACTTCATCACTTTAGTTAATATCTCAAACAAGTATATCATAATTCATATATTAATTGAATTTTTTGTCCAACTTTTTTAAATCCAACTTTTTTATAAATTTCACTAGCCAAGCTATTTTGTTCTGCTACTACATAAGCCTTATGAATATCTTTTTCTTTACAGACCTTTAACATTTCTTTTATTAAGCTTTTCCCGTAACCTTTTCTTTGAAACTTCTTTGTTATTCCAAAATCCTCAATCTTAGCCACCTCTTCATTAAGTAATAATTCACATGATCCTATAACACAATCATTTTTACAACATAAATATAGGGATAAATTATCGTTTTCTTTATAAGCTGTAATTTTTCTTTTTATTCTACTATAAGTAAAATCTCTCCCCCATAACCGTGCATTATCCATTAAACTAAACTTTATTGCTTGTTTATAATCAGTTTTGCATTGTGCTTTAATTATATTACATTCTTCATTACCGTTAATTTTTTTATACTTCCTTGTATCTATACATAAATAATCAAATTTATCAATACTATTTGGCTTTATAGCTAATTTATCTACTTCTTCTTTAGACATATTAGAGTTTAATTCTAAAATAAAAAATTTTTTTTTAAGTTTTTTATGATTACATATTTCATCTTTTATTAATTTATTCAATCCTTCAATATCTAACTTTACTTTTGAAATAACAATATTGTTAGAATAAAGTTCTTCGAATTTATCATCCCAAAATTTAATATAATCATTGTTTTCCTTATGTTTTGAATAACATTTTATATACTCTAGTTCAGAATTTTTTACAGCAGTTATCATATATTTATGTCCACCCTTGTACTCTAATTTCTTATCTACACTTATTATATTAATCTTTGAAAAAAATATAATTACAACATCTATAGTAAAATATAATTGAAAAAAAAGAAACTCCCCAAAAAGAAGTTTCTTTTTCATTTATTTGATTATATAATGTTTAATTCTTAATAAGCTTTTCTCCAAAGCGATGGACTAAATAAAATAATCATTGGATATATTTCAAGTCTTCCTGCTAACATACAAAATGATAATACTAACTTACTAAGAGGTGAAAATGCTGCAAAGTTTCCTGCTGGTCCTACCATTTCTAGTCCCGGACCAATATTACTTAATGTAGCAATTACCGAAGTTGTCGTAGAAGTCATATCAAAACCATCTAAGGATACAATAAATATTGCCATAAGCATAATTACAAAATATGCTGCAGTAAATAAAAACACACTGGTTATTATAGGCTCTCCTACTGCTCTACCATCTATTTTAACACTTTGCACTCTCTTTGGGTGAAGTATCTTATCGATTTCTCTTTTAATAGCTTTAAACATTATCACTATTCTTATTGTCTTAATTCCACCACCAGTTGATCCTGCCATAGCTCCCATAAACATAAGCATAACAAGAATCATCTTACTAAATGTTGGCCATAAATTAAAATCTGCAGTTGCATAACCAGTTGTTGTTACTACAGAAGCAACCTGAAATGAAGAATCTCTAACCGACTTTGAAAAATCTCCAGCATTTAAATCAATTATATTTATAGTAATTAGAGCTATAGCTGCTAAAACTATAAAGAAATAATATCTTAATTCTTCATTCTTAAAAAAACCTTTAACATTTTTCTTTACAAGTTGAAAGTAAAGAGCAAAATTCACACCAAATAATAACATAAATATTGTAATAATCCATTCTGCTGCCGGATTGTTAAAGGCTGCAACACTAGCTCCTTTATTGGAAAATCCACCAGTTCCCGCAGTACCAAGGGCATGAAGCACAGCATCATATACTGATAACCCACTAATAACTAAAAGAATTGTTTCAACTACTGTTAATGCAAAATATAATAAGTATAATATTTTTGCTGTTTCTTTTATCTTAGGAACTATTTTTCCTGGATTAGGTCCTGGACTTTCTGCCTTTAATATATGAATTGTATTAGAACCTAATGATGGCATTAAGGCTAATATAAATATTAAAAAGCCCATCCCACCTATCCAATGGGTAAAACTACGCCAAAACATTAATCCCTTTGGTAATATTGCCACATTTGTAAGTATTGATGCTCCTGTTGTTGTAAAACCAGAGACTATCTCAAAAAAGGCATCTATAAAACTAGGTATATATCCACTTATTACAAAAGGAAGTGCTCCTACTGCTGAAATAACAAG
>JAQXTC010000218.1 GCA_029219285.1 Clostridiaceae bacterium | reverse complement strand
TTAGTATCTAAAATTGCCTTTAAAGCCTCTTCATCATTAGCATACTTATCAGAGATATAAGCTGCCATACCATCACTATAACCATACTGTGCTAATAATTCATAAGCATTTCTCTTAAATGAAATATCTCCAACTGCACCTTTATCATTTTGCATAGCCGCATAAATTGGTTCAAATAAAGGTACTACATAATATCCATTGTCCTGTGCTGTTCCTGTTGTTAATATACCTTGGAACGCAAGCCTACCTGATACTATGTTATTATCAATTAAGTCATCAACAGTCTTTAACTTTTCAGCTGTTTCTTCACTTATAAAACTAAAAGTATCATTAACAATATCTTTTTTCGTACTATGCTCAGTTAATTCAAGTTGATTATAAAGTATAGCCTTATCTTCAGTTGACTTATTTAATGAACTTTGTGCTTCTACATAATCCAATGTATAAATAACATCCATTAAACCTTCCATATACTTTTGTAAATCATCTTCTGTTTTAAATCTTTCTGGTGACTTATTTTGTATTCTTTCATCACCTAATTCATAAGATAAATTCAAATTAAATATCGGTTCTGAAATTAAAGATCCACCAGCATTATTAACACTTTCAAATAAACCTCTAGCGAAACTTTCTGCACCTTTACCTTGTCTTCTGCCAAAACCATTTAAGAATACTTTGTTATCTAAAAGGTGTGTTAACTCATGAGTATATGTTTCTTGACCTCTATCTGTTAAAGCTTTCGATAAGAAGTAATTAACTGAATTATCTGTTCCAGCTTGTCCTTCTGCCATAAAAAATGCCGTATAAAAACCTAATGGTGTAATAAATTCACGTACACCCTTTAAGGCATCTTTTCCTGTTTCCTTAGACCATAAAGAGCTTACAAGATCAGCTTTTCCATAATCTAATAAACTATCAATCACAATTATATTCTTAGACTCTAAAAGTTTATTGTTAACATTACTAATTCTATACCAGAAGTCTAAAAATAACTCTTGTTTTTTAGCTGTCTTTTCCATATCAGCTTTTAAATCATCTATTGTTGCCTTTTCTTCATCTTCAATATAGGCATCAATTACTCCATAAGTTATAGTACTCATAGTACTAATAGCATAAATACTATTATCACTCACAGCTAATAAAGGAATAAGGTGTGATTTTAATCTTTCATCCTTAGCCATCTTTTCATAAATTGAAGTTGTACCATACTTACTTTCTGCTTCAACAATCCAAGCTTTAGTGGAATTTTCAAACCACTCTTTAGCAGTATCTTCTTTAGCATATGCTTTAACTGCACCTTCGATAAAGTCTAGTATATTCTCTTCACCTGTAATTGCGGCAATATTCTTTTTATATGTATTTATATTATATTTTAATTCTAAATCTGAGTAACTTAAGTCACCTATTCCAATAACATAAAATAATGCATTATGTCTATCTCCTTGTAACCCAGAGTTATAAACAATTAAGTCCTTTGCACTTTTATCACCAAAAGTAAAGCTATATTGTTTTTCTAAATAAGTTAAACCTAGTAATATTTTTTCCTTAGAATCCACAAGATATCTCTTATTTACATAGCTTGTTTTAGTAATTAATTTTTTTAACTCCTGTCTTAAGTTTCTTTTCACAGTGTTAAAACTTTCTTCTAAATCAAGTTTATCCATGTAGAATGTTTTAAGTGCTGCTTTTACTTCTTCTTCACTTGGTTCATAGCCTAATTTTTTCTTAAGTTCATTTATAACATTTAGCTTATCCGTTAACTTTTCATAAGGCTTTAAAATACCATGTAAATCTTCATATTGAATGGCATTATACAAGTCTATAACTTCATCAATCATTTTATCCGCTTCAGCATCACTTAAAAATTCATCAACATTTAATGTACTTATATTTTCTCTTTCTACATCTTCAATGGCAGGTACTGATTCTGCTGATTCTGTTGCTACTAAAGCTTCTTCAATCTTCTCTAAATTTTCTACTTCATCTTTAGTATCAATTATTTCTACAACGTCTTCTTCCAGTTCTATTTCCTCTGGCTCAAGGACAGATTCTTCAATTATGTTATTCTCAATTACTTCTGCTTTAGAAACCATTACTTGTCCCTGTTCTACTTCAAGGGTTGAAGCAGCAACTGCAACTGGTGAAAATAAACTAGCTGAAATAGCAACTGAAACGACGCCAACAGTATACTTTCTAAGTGCATACTTTACAACTCGTTTTTCTTTCTTTTTCTTCTCAATTATCTCTCTCATTATTATCCCCTTCTATTAATGTCAAAAGCATTATTTTGTCGTATTTATATATTATTTTCGTATTTTATTATTATTTCTTTATAATCCAGGCGAATATTTTAACAAAAATATAATGATTTTAACATAATAATAAAAAACTAATTAAATTATTTTTTTCTTCTTGAGAAAACAGTTCCTAAAACAGAAGTCATCATAGCTAGCATTAATGGTACTCCTTGCGCAGCTACCCCTGTTTTTGGTGTATTTTCCTTTTCTCCTTCAACAGCTTCATTAGAAGTTTCTTCTTTTTCTACTACATCATATTTTTCAGTAGTATCATTTTCAGAAGGTTTAGTAACAACTGTATTATTGGGATCTACAACCTTTATTGTAGTTAAGTTTTCAATAGTTGCACCATCTGTGAAGACAACACCAATTTCGTAATCTTTATTAGTATCTAATTGTAAGGCTTCAAACAGCTTAGAATATAGAATTATTCCGCCATCAACTACAGTATAATATTCATTATTGTAATCCACTAAAGTATCGTTATAAATAAGTCTAGCCATGGATGATTTAGTAATCTTAACGCCATTTACTACTATGTAATCTACTTCCTTACCTTTTAGCTTACTAGAAACAATTTTGATGTTATTTGGCTTAGAAACATCAAAAATTACTTTTTCGCCCTTATCAACATTAACTATCTCGTTTTTATCTTCAGGCTTAACAGCTTCATTGTCACCAGGCTTTTCTGTTTCTTCATCCTTTGGTGGTATTACTTCTTCTTCATCTGTTGGTGGTACTTCAGGTTGATTTGGAGTATCTTCTTCATCTCCACCTTCTACTGGTGGATTTGGTTTTACTTCTACTGGATTACCTGGCTTAACTCCATCTAAGATAACTCCTTCTGAATCACCTTCCCCAGTTTTGTTTACTAGAACTTGTCCATTACCATCAACCTTAATTTTATTAATATCGATATTTAATATAGGACCATCAGCGTTTTTAAGTACAACTGGATTAGAAATCATTCCAACTGCATAACCAGCTCCATCAAGATTTAAGTCTGCATTAGTATCAATAACAGCAACTTCAGTAGTGTCATTGTCCTTTTGAAGGGCAACAAGAACTTGGTCATCATTCCCTGGTACTAGCTTAATATCCTTAACATTTTCATAAGTTTCTATATCGTATTCAAATTCACCATCAACACATTTAACAGTGTATGTCTTATTTGATGATAGAGTCATAATTTCAGATTCAACTATCATATAAGTTTTACCGTTTATAAGGCTTAAGCTTTCTTTTACTGTTCTTGGATCATTATAGTCAAGTGCATTGATATACATACGACCTAGATTATCACCCATTAACATTACGTTACCACTTTCAAAGACAAAAACTATATTTATAGCTGCATCATAATTGTTTTCAGCTGAAGCTGGTATTATCTTAATATTTCCATCCTTATTACCTTGTCCATCAAATTGGATTACGAAACCATCTCTTTGGTTAGGATTAGATTTCTTTACTGCATATCCACTAATTATGAATTTTTCATCGTCAACTTCGGAGCTACCAATTACTCTTACTTCAGAGTATTCATCACCAAGTATCTTGGCAGCATCCTTGCTTTGAATAACCTTTTTATCTTCAGTAACTACGATAACTGAAGTTTTATCATTCTTATCTTTACCAATCAAGCTTATATTGACCATACCAAAGTTTACAGCTAAAGTTGGAACAAAACCTTCAACAACTTCATTGCCATTTGAATTTATGATTGTAGTTGTAAAATTCACTTCATCAACTATTAAATCAAGTGTAAGTGGTTGATCATCATAGTTTAAAACTTCTACTCCTACCATCTTCTCTTCTTGTATTTTATCTAAATTCTTATCATAAACTCTTGTGTACTTAAAGCTATCTCTGATGTAGGTTACAGTAAAACCGCCTTCAGCAGTTTCTTCTAACTCTCTAACTTCTGCCTTGCCAAGATTGTCTACGAAAGACCATTGAGCTGAATCTAATGCATCTGCTTGTTCAAGTATAACTTCACTTGAAGCATTAACATTTACTCTAATTTCTTTTCCGCTGCTTAATGACAGCTTATCATTTGCTCTAGATGAATATGCAGATAAATTATAGTCTTGTGCATTTTCGTCTGTTTGTGCGCTAACTATGATGCTATTGTAATTAACAATCATAGTACTAGCTGCTAACAGCATTGCTATTTTTTTCTTCCTCATAAATTTCCCTCTCCCAATTAATTTTTACAAATTTATTTAAAGAAATCATATACCAAGCTACAAACAAATTCAACTACTAGCTAAAATCTTTTACTTTTTTATATTTTTTTGTCGAATATTTTATCATTTTGCAAATTCTTTTAGCACCCATAACTCCTAGGTAATGGCTCTCCGTATTCTCTAGGGGTTAAAATGCTCCTGGTATCATGGCAGTTTGATAGTGCAGAAAAGTTTTTAAGAGATAATATCCCCTCCCCCTTGGCAAATGCATTTAGTTTTTCAAGACAAAAAGTCTTAGCTTGCTTTTCCGAGTCAGATTTTTCATTTTGCGTTACACTCACTTTTTCTCTTGTCTCTCTCTTTTTTTCTTTTTCTTCTTCTTTCTTATTCTTATTCTGTTGCGTTACAGTAACGTTACATGTACTTTGTGTAACGTTACACTTTTTTTCTGTAACGTTACAGTTATTTTTATTATTAGAAAGTGATTTTTTAGGTGATTTTTTTCTAAGCTTATTCATGCCATCAACATTTTGATACTTTTCCCAGTTAGTAATCTTTATATATCCTTCATCATCTATTTTCCCAGCTTCACATAAAAGTCTTACCCAAATATAGATAATAGAATCCCTCTCAGGCATTGTATCTATTACCCTAAACTTCACATTATCAAACATATCTACATTAACTTTAATCCACTTTACATTTCCCATAATAGCCACCCTTTTTACCCTTGCTTATACTCTAATCCCCATTACATAGAATAAGCATTTTTTATACTATAAAATAATTATAACTAGATATTTTTTCGTAAACAACGAATATTTGTAATTTATTGTAATTTTTTATTGCATTACTGCAATTTTCACTATAATAATCAAGCCAAATAAAAACCTCACAAGAATCTTTCTTTGATTCTCATGAGGTTCTTAATTTTTATTGTTATCAATATCATTAAATACACTTTTATCTTTTACATATCTTTTCAAACATTTATTTTCCCAACTTTTGCTACTATTAATTTTCTATTTCATAGGTATTGCCATCAAAAGTAAGATTCAAAAAATCTCCTTCACCATAATCCTCACAACTAAAAAGAAGTTTGTCATCTTGCCACTTTTCAAATTTAATGCAACAAAGTCCTGATAATGATTCAATATATTTAATTCTTTCGAGTGAATCTTTTATTATACCAATATCATATGAACTCCCTAATATATATTCATCCTTAGTTGATAATGTTATTTGATTAAAATCCAAATCATCTTTCATTTCTATAACCTTATGAGTTTTTCTATCTAACATATATAAACAATCTGAAGTTAAGATTAATACATTATTAAACTTTTCAGATATCTCAACACCAATAGCTTGTCCTCGAAATTCACCAATCCACTCTGTATAATCGTCATTGGTAAACTTAATCCATCCCCAATAGGAAGATTTAAAACTTGAAGAATAATCAAATATTACTTCGTCATATGCACCTGATAAAGGTTGGCTAATAACTTCTGCTTTTATAATCAAACCGTTCTCCTCCCTTAACTTATGTCTAATTTTAACATAAGTAAGCATTGAATCAAAATTCTGATTGATAAAGCATAATTAAATTATTACTTTTAGTATTAACTATATTTTAATATTGTTAACTCATTACCACATGGGTCTATAAGTTTAAATTCCTTTCCTCCCCAATCAGCAGTAAATGGAGGTTTACAATTAAATCCTTTAGCTTGTAATCTATTATAAAATACATCTAAATCATCCACATAAAATACAAGATTAACACTGCCTGTACTTGACTCTCCCCATTTATTCTCATCCCATATCCAAATTCTAGTCCCATTTTCTCCAAAACCAAATTCGATACCATCATAATTACCATAACCTTCGTTTAGTACAGGTAGTTCAATAATATCCTTATAAAAATGCACCATGCTTTTCACGTTTTTTGTAGAAAGGTTTATACCTCCAAAACTTTTAATCATTAATATCTCCTCCTCAAATTCTTTTAATGCGTATATATAAATACCTTTGTCAAATCTTCATAATGAAAATAGCCAATTTATTCATCAAAACATCTAAGAAATAATAACTTATCAATAATTATTTCAGACTTCCACCAGTTTGCAGCAACTTCATACTCCTTATAATCTGTATACCATATCCATGGAACCTGAAAAGAACCATCCTCTTTCTGTTGCTTCTTAATAAGTTCACATTCCTTTGTAATTAGCTCTTCCTTACCTTTATACAAAAAGTCTTCTTTAGAATGAATAAAAGTAGATGGCATTGGCACATATTCCTTTCCCCACTTTTCTACATCTATACACAAAACTCTATTAACCATATCCTTAATATAATTTTGCAATTTGTCCATATCAAACAGTTCAACTTTTCCTGCCTTCAAGCAACAGTCATACAATCTTTGATAAGATGAGATTTCATGCTCATCCATATCATTACAATGGTCAGCCAAATATTCAAAAGAACGGACAGCCATTTCACAGCCTTTTTATATAAACTGCTATCTTCTTCTCCATATAAAATAATAAAACCAGCAAAGGCTGCATTAGGTATAGATAGAAATCCCTCTGGTTCACCCTTATACTCCCACCAAATTGCATGAGGATATTCATTATTAGATGGGCTTGTATAAGTCCATTGCTGAGTGTTTTCATGGAATCCATCACCACCATCAAGGTACTTTAATATACCCTTAATAATTGGATGAGAAGATTCAACACCTCCTATTTTCGCTATAATTTCAGTTGCTTGCCATGTTGCCATATTTGTTGAATTAGGATTCCAAAAATCAGCTTCAATCCCATGACCAAATCCCCCGTCTTCATTTTGATAAAAGGACAACATTTCAAGAACCTCTTCCTTGCTACCCTTTTCAAAATAGTATTTCCATAATGAAAGAGCAAATGGTCGTGCATTACGATATAGAAATTCCCTACATTTATTAAATTTCATAATTCTTTTCCTCCTTAGATTTTTATCTATAAGACAAGTTTACTTAAATCTCTCCAGATCATATTGTAAAAAATCGTCATGTTTATGTGCAAGCTTTCTTGCTTTAGTAAGAGTTATGCCATGCAGCTTCTTAAAATCCTTTAAAAGATGTGCTTGATCCACATAACCATATTTATATACAGCATCTAAAACATTAAAATCAGGAGAAAAACATGCTTCTTGCCAGAGACTTTGATATCTAATAAGTGTTGCTGCTTTCTTAGGGGTAACCCCCATGTTCTCATTAAATACTCTTTCAATTCGTCTACTACTAATATGTAAATCTTTTGCCATTTCCAAAGTTTTTATGTTACCATTACATTCTAAAATGCTTCCTATTGCTCTAGTAAACAATGAGTTTTCTCTTTTTAAATTTAAGGTTCTTAAAAAATACTCTTCTGTTATAAGGATTCTCTCCTCTATGGTATCTAAATAATCTTAAAGGATACGTCATGAGTACCACAAAAACTGCTTGATATAGTATTCTTGCTATAATTCACATCAAAAATAATATCTACACAAGTATCTGGTGTTACAAGGTCTACAGTTTGTCTAACACTTTTCTGTTGTTTATAAGGTTTTCTACTTCCCCAGAAACACCTAATATAAGGTCTTAACTCTTGGCATGGCAGAATTTCCGTATATTCATGGTTATTCTTAAAAGGAGTTGAGGTTATAAGATGATATCCATTTATTAATTTCATAATGTTGTCCCCTTTATTCATTTGCTTATGTTAACCTTTTATACATATTATACCAAATAGTAGTCCAAAAATAGAGCCACAAAAAATCTTTTTACTGATTCTTATATGGCTCACACTTTAACTTAACTTTGTTTTATTAATGCACATTCATAGAAATATTTTATTTTTCCTAATAGCTTATGTTTTCTTTTCTTAATTAAAAACTCGCCATTAGGAGGTAGTATAAATTCCTGCTCACTTAAAGCACTGTTATTAAATTGTACTACTGTTCCTTTAGTACCCTTAGGTAAATATATTTTAAAAAGACAATTGCAATGCTTAAACTTTACTGATTTTTCTAGGTTAATTTTTCGTAATGTAGCTTCAACAAAACTCTTATCAAAAAACTTGCTACCTTCTTGAAGATTTTGTCCTGACCATAAGGTATCTAAGAAGCTTTTATTTATATAGCGCCAAACAATAATATCTTCTTTAAGTTGATATTTGTTTATTTCTTTGCGCATTAATTGTATTTGATTAAGGCTTCTATTTTTTATGTCTGCTGCTTGGGATTTATCAATTCCAAGTAATAAATTATTGATGTCTTCAGACTTTCCACCAGTATAGTAATATAAAATATCGGCAATATCATTGCTTGCTAGATGATAGTCATCTTTCTGTAGTTTATTAAGCCATTTTTGATAATTGGCATTGATCCAATTGTTAGTTTCTTCTTCAGTGGTAAACTCTTTAAATGAACTATAATCAGTCTTATCTTTCTGCAATTTTTTACCCTCCTGTTATC
>JAQXTC010000217.1 GCA_029219285.1 Clostridiaceae bacterium | reverse complement strand
ACATTTACTTTATAAATCATAATTACCTCCACCTCTGTTGGTAATTATAATTTATAAAGTTATTTTATTACATTCTTAAATGATCATTTATCTACATTATTATGTTAGCATTTATAACTTGAAGATGTGCTTGAAAGGGATAATATGCTTGAAGCAATGTACAGAGTAATTAGAAATAAAGGTAGTCATGGAATTGATGGCATGAAGACCGATGAACTTCGTGAGCATGTCAAAAGGACATGGACAACAGTTAAATCTAAACTGCTAGAAGGAAAATATAATCCATCTCCAGTAAGGAGGGTTGAAATTCCAAAACCAGATGGTGGAATGAGATTACTAGGAATACCAACAGTACAGGATAGAATGATTCAACAAGCTATTGCACAGGTACTTAGTAAGATATACGAGCCTACTTTCTCAGAAAGTAGTTTCGGTTTTAGACCTAATAGAGGTGCAAAAGATGCTATTAGGCAATCAGAAATTCATGTAAATCAAGGTCATAAGTTTGTTGTTTACATGGATTTGGAAAAATTTTTTGATAAAGTTAACCACGATATTCTGATAGGAAAGCTCGAAAGGAAAATAAAGGACAAACGACTATTAAAACTTATAAGAAAATACCTAGAAAGTGGAGTCTTAATAAATGGAATTAAAGTATCAAGCGAAGAAGGGACACCACAAGGTGGACCACTTAGTCCATTACTAGCAAACATAATGTTAGATGATATTGACAAGGAACTTGAGAAAAGGGGACATAAATTCTGTAGATATGCTGATGATTGCAATATATATGTGAAGAGCAAAAGAGCAGGATTTAGAGTAATGAATTCCATAACAAAAATTATCGAAGATGAACTGAAACTAAAAGTCAACAGAAACAAAAGTGCAGTTGATATTGTAAGTAAAAGAAAATTTCTAGGGTTCTCGTTTTATTTCACTAAAGATGGAGTCAAAATAAGAATACATGACAAATCTATAAAGAGATTTAAAGAGAAAGTAAGATTTATAACCAATAGAAATAGAGGAATATCTATAGATGAAAGGTTGTTAAAATTAAATGATTCTATCAAGGGTTGGATAAATTACTTTGGAATAGCTAACGCTAAGCGAAAGCTAGTGGAACTAGACAAATGGATTAGGAGAAGACTACGGGTATGTATATGGAAACAATGGAAGAGAGTAAAAACAAGATTCAAAAATCTTATAAAACTTGGAGTCCCAAAATATAAAGCATATGAATATGCCAATACAAGAAAAGGCTACTGGAGAATATCCAGTAGTCCAATTCTAGAAACTACATTAAATAATAAATACTTTAAAAGTATTGGTTTAATGAGTTTATCTAGTATATATCAAGTAATACATTAATTCTAATGAACCGCCGTATACCGAACGGTACGTACGGTGGTGTGAGAGGTTGGTAATCAAAATAATTGATTACCTCCTACTCGATTGTGAAATTACGGAATGAATTTATAGACGCTATAGGTGCAAAAACGACAAAATTCTTGCAATATTTGAACAAAACAATAATTATAATATAACACCTTGAAAAGTGATAAAAGATAAGTAAAAAAATTGACGAAAAATAAATGATGTGCTAAAATTTGAAATAAACTATAGTTAAATAGAAAAGAAAAGGAGAATTTATGACAAGTAAAAAGAAAACAATAAAAGGTCAGTTAATTAAAAAGTTATTAATAAGTTTTGGAATAACTTTTGCAGTAGCGTTTATGTTTATAACTATAATTGTTAGTAGTAATTTAATTAAAACAAAGAAGAATAGCATAAATAAAATGGTACAGGATTCAGCTACTATAGTTGATGAAAAATTAGATAATATATACCAAATGACAAAGGCTATATCAACAGATGATAACATATCAGATATGACCATTCCTATTGAAGAGAAACAAGATAAATTAAATTTATATTGTAAGAATTTAAATATAAGATCAATAGGAATAGTTGATAGTGAAGGCTCTCTTATATCTACTGATGGTTTTAAATCTAATATTTCAAATAGGGATTATTTTAAAAACTTAATGGCTGGTAAAGAAAAATATATAAGTAGTCCAAGTTTGGTAAAAGGTACTAATGAACAAATAATGTTTATTGCAGTTCCATTGGTAAAGGAAGATAAAATTAATGGAATAATGACATGTACATTTGATAGTAGTTTTTTATCAGAAGAGATAAAAGATTTAAAGTATTTTAATGAAGGTGCAGCTTATATTTTAAATGAAAGTGGTACTACGATAGCTTCTCAAAAAATTGAGGAAGTAAAAAAAGAAATTAATAATATTGAACTAGCAAAAACAGATAGTAGTTTAGTCGAAATAGCTGAAATACAAAAGAGAATGTTAGCTGGTGAAAATAAGGTTGAAAGTTATAAAGATAAGTATATTGGATATAGTAAAATAAATGATGAAACTGGTTGGGCAATTGCCTTAGAAGTAGATAAAAAGTATGTAAACAAAGAATTAGATTCTTTAATAATAATATTAATTGTTATTGAGTTAGTAAGTCTTATATTAATATTTATAATAGTTTATTTCATTGGAGATAAAATAGGCAAAAGACTATCAATTTTAAAGGGTAGCATTGAAGTCTTAGCAGAAGGTGATTTTACACAAGATTTAAATGATATTGAACTTAAGAGTACAGATGAAATTGGAGATATAAATAGAGCTTTAGATATAACAAAGAATACTATTAAATCAATAATAAATGAATTAAAAGATAATTTTGAAACTCTAAATGGTGAATCAAATAATCTAAGAGATACATCAGAACAAATTAATATTGGTTCTAAAAATATAGCACATGCTATGCATCAAACGGCTGAAGGTAATACAAATCAAGCTTCTCAAGTAATGTTAATAAACGAAGAGATGAAAGAATTTAGTGATAATATGGAAGATATGGACAAGCATATTATTGATGTTGCAGAAGTATCATTGAATATTGAAAGTACATTGAATGAAAGCAATTCAAGTATGAATGAGCTGAATAAATCATTAGATAACTTTGACAATATGTTTAATATATTTAATAAAGATATAAATAATATGAATTCAAAAATAGATTCTATTAGTAATATTATGACAACAATAAGCGCTATTGCAGAACAGACTAATCTTTTAGCGTTAAATGCAGCTATAGAAGCAGCAAGAGCCGGTGAAGCAGGAAAAGGATTTAGCGTTGTAGCAGAAGAAGTTGGTAAGCTAGCAGAACAAAGTCAGAATTCTGTTAGTGAAATAGCAGAAATAATAAAAAATGTTATAAGTGAATGTAATAAGATTATAAAATCTACTAATTCAATTAATGAAGAGGTAGATATGCAAAAGGAAGTAATAAATATTACTGTAAATTCTTTTGAAAATGTAGTGAATTTGTTAAATGATATTACTCCTAAGATTGAAAATTTATCAAAGTTATCACAAAGTAATAATGAGAAGAAAAATCATATATTAGATTCAATCCAGGAAATATCAGCTATTTCAGAAGAACTTGCAGCTACGACTGAAGAAGTTGAGGCAACTGCAGATGAATTTAATTCATCAAGTGTAGAAGTTGATAGAGTTTCAGATAAAATATTAGTAGTAATAGAAAAACTAAAAGAAGAAATTGATAAATTCATTATTTAATTAAAATTTATACATGTTATTAGAATGGACCCTATAAAATAGACATTAGAAAGACTATTTTATAGGGCCTTTTTTATTGAGTAAAATAATGTCTAGGAGGGGAACTGCTAGGTTCACTTTTTTAGAAATCAAGTTATATTTGCTTAGGTTTTTCTTTGCATCTTAAAAATATGGAATACTGTATATTTTATGAATAAAATCTCTATTACATACAAATAATAAAAGGGTGAGTTGCTAAAATAAATTTAATTATTGACATCATATATATATAAGTGTTAAAATAAAATATTTATTTGACAAATTAAGGTAAAAGAGTATAATAAAATTAGGAAAGAGGGTGTTAAAATGGAAAAAATAAAAACAATTGCAACCATTAAAAAAGATATTGAAAGACATCTAGGAGAAAAAGTTACATTAAAGGCTAATGGAGGTCGAAAAAAGATTCTTGTTAATGATGGAGTTTTAGAAAGCGCTTATCCAAGTATTTTTGTAATTAGATTAGAAAATGACACCCAAAGGACAGTGACATATAGTTATTCAGATGTTTTAACAAAAACTGTACAATTAGTTTTTTTAATTAGGTATTGAACTTCGAGATAATCGAAGTTTTTTTTTATGTTTAGGAAAATATAAAAATATAATTATCAATTGTTGCCTTTACAAGAATGTTGCATGTAATTCTTGTAAAGGCAACTTTTTTTAACGAAAAAAAAAGAAAGATGGTGGGTTCAATATTTCATCTATGGTATAAAAGGGTATTGAGAATTTATGATAGGTTATATGGTCAATAAACAATTACTATGT
>JAQXTC010000216.1 GCA_029219285.1 Clostridiaceae bacterium | reverse complement strand
ATTACTCCACAGATATTTGAAATACTTGAGAGTACTGAACCAGGTAAAGGTGGAGAAATACAGCTTACAGATGCATTAAAGACATTAATAAGTCAAGAAGCTATGTATGCTTATAATTTCCAAGGAAGAAGATATGATGTTGGTGATAAATTAGGATTTTTACAAGCAACAGTTGAATTTGCATTGAAGAAGAATGAACTTAGAGAAGGATTTATAGATTATCTAAATACAAAACCTTGGGAAAGATAGAAGGAGCCTATTTTAGGCTCCTTTTATTACTATCTAGAAATCATTCCTATTTTTTTGTACATTTTTCTTAAAGTTTTATTGGCAGCATATGAAGCTTTAGCGGCTCCTTCTTTGTATATTGATTCTAAGTATGATTTATTTTTAATTAATTCATTTACTTTATTCTGAATTGGTTCTAATTCACTAATTATTGCATCTGCAGCGTCAGCTTTAAGATCAGCATAGCCTTTACCCTTATAGAATTCAACAAGTGATTCTGGTGTTTCGCCTTTTATGGCAGAAATTATATTTAAAAGATTTTTTACTCCAGGTTGTTCATCACTATAGTTTATTACTCCAAGACTATCAGTAACTGCTCTTGCAATTTTCTTTTTAATAACATTAGGAGGATCCATAATTAATATAAATGAATTTGGATTATCTGATGACTTTGACATTTTCTTAGTTGGATCTTGTAAATCCATTATTTTTGCACCAACTTTAGGAATATAGGCTTCTGGTATCTTAAATGTTGGGCTATACGAATTATTAAATCTTGTAGCTATATCACGAGTAAGTTCTAAATGTTGAGTTTGGTCTTTTCCAACTGGAACTAGATCAGTGTTATATAAAAGAATATCAGCAGCCATAAGAGTTGGATAAGTGAATAAACCTGCTCCTATAGAGTTTCCATACTTCTGAGATTTATCTTTATACTGAGTCATTCTGCTAAGTTCACCCATATATGTGTTACATGTTAATAGCCAGCATGCTTCTGCATGTGCTGGAACATGAGATTGAATAAATAATACATTCTTTTCAGGATCTATACCAGCAGCAATATATATTGATAGTAGTTCAAGAGTTCTTCTTCTTAAATCAGCTGGAGTTTGACGAACTGTTATTGCATGTAAATCAACTATACAGAAGTAACAATTATAATCATCCTGAAGTTTAACCCAATTTTTTAAAGCTCCTAAATAGTTGCCAAGTGTTAAATCTCCAGAAGGTTGAATACCGCTGAAAATAGTTTTTTTATTTTCTATATTAATGTTTTCGCTCATGAAAACACCTCCATCTTTGGATTTTTACATAATAATCTAATTATAAATGAGGCAATAGTGGAATGCAATAATCATGGAATTATATGAATAAAAAAAGGAGTAAAAACTCCTTTTTAAATATGAATTATCTTCTATTCATTTTTTCTGCTTTTCTCTTCTTTCTGCATTCTGGGCATCTAACAGGATCATTTTCAAATCCTTTTTCTTTAAAGAATTCTTGTTCTCCAACAGTGAATATAAATTCCTTTCCGCAGTCTTTACAGATTATTTTCTTGTCTTCCATTTTGATAGACCTCCTTAAAATTCTTAAGGTAAATTGACTTTGATAACTCTAACCTTACCTGAATTTTAAGGAAAGGATTAAGCGCTCATTGAGAATTACCGATTTAGTATTTAAAAACATTATAGCATAAATTTTTTCATATGAAACAAAAATTTTACAGAAATAACAATTAGCACAATATTTCTTATTTTTGCTCCCGATTATTCTTTCTAAAGTAAAATATTATAAAACTAATTAGCGGAATTATAATAAATAGAAATAATTCTACCATTAAAAATAATTTAAGAGAATCGAATAAAAAATATTGGTTGCGTGTTAAAATCAATGAAACACCAAAAGTGATTATACCATAACATATTAAATAAACTTTTTTATATTTTATTATATCCTTATACAGTAATATTATTCCATATGAAGATAAAATATACTTAATAAACCATGTACAAACGCTTCTATAAATAAAAAATAATTCTCCAAATTCTAAAAAACCAGCAATTTGCACTCTTTGAGATTCAATATATTCAGGATAAAAAATATTAGCAGAATGAGTAGGTCCAAAAAATCCAATAATTGATACTAAAGAATATACGACAATAATAGTACTTACTACTATTGCTAAAGTACTATTCTTAATCAAACCATCTTTTTTGTGTATATGGCTTAAATATGGCAAAGTCACCATAATAGATGATAATGATCCTACTATACCTAAAAAACAAAGTAATTTATTTTTGCTTAAACCATCACTTAATACAGGAAGCAAAAAAGATAAATCTAAATGTTTGTATACAAGAATAAAGAAAATTACATCTCCAACTAGGGCAATTGAAACTGTTGTAATAACTAAAACTAGTAGTGCATTAAACTTCCTAAATAAACAGTAAGTTCCCCCTGCCACAAGAAATAATAAGCAATACCATACAGGAGTATCTAAAAAGAAGCTACCATGTATTGCAGAAGCCTCTACAGAAGAAGATTCAATAGCAGCTAAAAATAATCCTATAGCAAATAGAAATTTGAAAGGTTCTCCTAATATTGTAGATAGGTCATAGGTATCTTTTTTATTACATATATGTAGAAGAAACCAAAAACATAAAAAGATAAATATACAGGAGGCTAATGCAATAAGCCATGTGTCCCTGCCTCCATATTCAATAAATAATGATGAATAGCTTCTCAATGCAATTGTTGTAGTAGCTATAATAAAAAACATAAAATGTCTTGTAGATAACTTATTCATAAAATTACTCCCTCCAAAAAATTACAAGCTGGCATTCCATATTAGTATTTACAAAAAGGGGAATATTAAACCTTTATATAGGAATAATATTACTGGGTGATATACGAATGAAAAAAGATATAGATTATTTAAAGAAGAGATTTGAAGGGGCATTTGATATTAAATATCGTAAGGTAATGACTGCCTTAGGAAAATGTACATTGGTTTTTATTGATGATTTATGTAGTACGCAATTTATCAGTGAATATATAGTTACACCATTGAAGAATAGTAAATATACATGTGAATCGATTGATGATGTAGTGACTAATGTTATTGATATCAATATTGCAGATTTTGCTAAAGACATTGAAGATGCTATTTCTCATATACTTTCAGGAGATGTTATATTAGTTTTTGATGAATACGAAAAAATAATATATTGTGAAGTTAAAGGTTTTGTAAGAAGAGGGGTATCCATTCCTGTTACTGAAGCAGTAATTAAGGGACCAAGAGAAGGATTTACAGAACTTATAGTTGATAATGTATCTCTTATAAGAAGAAAGATTAGAAATTCTGACTTAAAGTTTGAACCAATAATTGTCGGGAAAAAGAGTCAGACGGTTGTAGCCCTTTCTTATATTCAGGGAACAGCCCCAGAATATTTAGTTAATCATGTAAGAGAGGTACTTAATAATATGGACCTTAAGTTCATATTGGATACAAATTATATTGAAGAGGAACTTAGAGGGCAAAAATCAGCCTTTGACACCGTTGGTTATAGTGAAAAACCGGATGAAATAGCAGCAAAATTATTAGAAGGAAGAGTTGCAGTATTAGTTGATGGTACACCTTTTGTTATTACATTGCCATATTTCTTCTTAGAGAACTTTCAAGCACCAGATGATTACTATATGAATAAACACTTTTCAAATTTAACAAGAGTGTTAAGGTGGATAGCATTTTTAATAGCTACTTTATTACCTGGAGCATATGTTGCAGTATTAACTTATCATTTTTCTCTTATACCGTCATTATTTGTATTTAGGTTGGCAGTAGCTAGAGCAGGAGTACCTTTACCAACTATAGTAGAAATAATAATTATGATTATTGCTTTTCAACTTATTAAAGAAGCTGGCCTTAGATTACCACAACCTATTGGTGGAGCTATGAGTATAGTTGCTGCGTTAATATTAGGAGATGCTGTAGTAGGTGCAGGTATAGCTTCAAGAATAACAATTATAGTTGTAGCAGCAAGTACATTAAGTTATTTTCTTATTCCCAAGATATATGGAGCTATGTCAATTTGGTCTGGAATAATAACTATAGTTAGTTCTGTATTTGGTTTACCAGGTTTTTTTATAATATCATTAGTTCTACTTGCAAGATTAGGAGAATTAGAAACTGGCGGATATTCTTATTTGTTTCCTCTTGGAAGCATAAATACATATAAATTTAGAGACATAGTATTTAGAGGAGAACTTAAAAGAATATCTAAAAAAATTATAGCAGGCGGAGGGGAAGATAATAATGAATAAGAAAATTATTAGTTTTATGTTTATTATTCTTTTATGTGTATCCCTTGTTGGATGTTATAACTATAAAGAAATAAATAAAATTACATTTGCTACCTCTGTAATTTTTGATAAAGACGAATATGATAATGTGGTTTTATATTTAGATTGTGTAAGTCCCTATAGGAATGCTAGTGAAAGCTCTGATAAGGGTAGAAGAATAATGTTTAAAGGAACTGGTAGAAGTGTGCTAGAGACAATAAGAAACTTAAATGCTAGTTCAAGTAATGATTTGAATTTTAGTCAGGTAAGAGCTTATATTTTTACTGAAGCAGCAGCTCAAGGTGGAGTGCAAGAATATTTGGATTTTATAGATAATAGTCAGCAGTTTAGTTTTAAACCATATATGTTTGTTTATTTTGGTGGGATTCAAGATTTAATAGAAGTTACTAATGGTGATGAAGAATACCTAGGCTTATATCTAGATCAACTTATTGAAAAAAATAAGTATAATGGAAAGGTAATAATGTCAAATGTTAATGATTATATTAATAATGAGCTTATGGGAGATAACATAAGTTTTATGAGTGCACTAGAACTTAAGGATAACGCTTTAGAAAAAAAAGTAGAATTAAATGGTGGAGTAATAATGAAGAATAATTATATGCTGGAAAGATTAGAAGAAAAGGATGCTCTTTATTATAATTTATTACATCCAAGAAAAGTTAACAAGGGCACTTTTACAGTTCAAAACCCAGATGATATAGATAGTCTTATTACATTAGATATATTAGATAGTAAGAGTGATACTGATATTTATATAGACGGAGACAATATTACGTTAAAGAAAGATTTAGATATAAAGGTTTCAATAGGTGAAATTGAAGGAATATTAAATGTAGATGCAGATGCATTACAAAAGATAAAGGTTTTAGAAGAAAATAAAATAAAGAAAAATGAAGAGGAATTTTTCGCACAATATCAATCTAAGAATATCGATATCATGGGCGTTACAAGGTTATTAGAAGAAAAGTATCCACATTATAATTCTGTTGATTGTTTAAAGAATACGAATTTTGTAACTAATGTTAATATAAAGATAGATGGCAGTGGATTGATAAAGGATAGTATATAATAGATGATATAAAAAAGTATAGTATAACATTTTTGTTATATCTGTGCTTTTTTTTTATGTCTAAGAATAGAATATATTAAACGATTACAAGGAGGCGCCAAATAAATTATAAAGTCAATGCAATGAATTTTGTATTTTGATAAAAATGATACTTTATGAGTTTCATTTAATAATAAATAGAAAAGGAGTGGTCCTAATGATACAAGTTTTTTGTAGCAAAAGGGGTTCGGGAAAGACCAAAAAATTAATTGATTTAGCAAATAGTCAATTAGAAAAGGCAAAGGGAAATTCCGTATACATTGATGATGATACTAGTTATATTACACAAATAGACAGTAGAATTAGATTTATAGCCACAAATGATTTTGAAATTAATGATTATAAGGCTTTTTACGGTTTGTTATGTGGCATTATATCTGAAGATTATGATATTGAGAACATCTATATTGATGGGGAGTTTTCTATAAATTCTTCAACAAATAATGAAGCGTCATTTTGGTTAAAAAAAATAGATGAACTTTCGAGTAAGTTTAATATTAATATATATATGAATGTGCATTATGAGAAGAAGGATATACCAGAATTTATAAAAGAATTTGTGGCTTAAATTTGAAAGTAATTTAATATTTAAATAGATTAACAGGCTGTATCAAAATCTTGTTTTGATACAGCCTATTTAGTTGATAAAAAGGCGTAATAAGGTTATACTATATACTATATGCAATGAAGGTTTTTAAATAATTAGGAGGTACTTTAATGGCTAATGTAATAGACGAGTTATTGGAACGTGGATACATAAAACAATTCACTCATGAAGCAGAAACAAGAGAATTGTTAGATAAGGAGAAGATAACTTTTTACATAGGTTTTGATCCAACAGCTGATAGTTTACATGTTGGACACTTCATAACAATGATGTTTATGGCTCATATGCAAAGAGCTGGTCATAGACCAATTGCTTTACTTGGTGGTGGTACTGCCATGGTTGGTGATCCAAGTGGAAAAACAGATATGAGAAAAATGCTTACTAAGGAGCAAATAGAACATAATGTAGCTAAGATAAAGAAGCAAATGGAGAAATTTATAGATTTTTCTGATGGTAAAGCAATTTTAGCAAATAATGCAGATTGGTTACTAAAGTTAAATTATGTTGATTTCTTAAGAGATGTAGGAACTCATTTCTCAGTAAACAGAATGCT
>JAQXTC010000215.1 GCA_029219285.1 Clostridiaceae bacterium | reverse complement strand
TGCTAGTGACATAAAAGTTGATATTAACAAAAATGATAGTAAAAGTGGCACTAGAACTTTATCATATAAAACTTCAATGCAAACTGCAGCTGGTGAGGTAGACTTTGAAAATAGTGTTGAAACATTAAAGGAAGATGGTGAATATAAAATAAATTGGAGTTCTAATTTAATATTCCCAGAACTTGATGATGACTGCAAAGTTAGAATTGAAACTAAAAGAGGTAAAAGAGGAGATATTGTTGATAGAGCAGGTACTGTTATTGCCACAGATGGAGTAGTATTTAATATTGGAATCGTGCCAGGAAAACTTGATGATAAAGATGCTACTATTGATAAAATAGCATCATTATTAAGTATGTCTAAAGATGATATTAATAAGAAACTTAATGCATCTTATGTAACACCTGATACTTTTGTGCCATTAAAATTAATTTCACAAGATGATCCTAATAAGGATGCCTTGTTTGCAATAAATGGCGTTCAAAAGAGCAATAAAACAGAAAGAATATATCCTCTTGGTGAAAAGGCTGCCCATTTAACAGGATATGTACAAGCAATCACAGCAGAAGAATTAGAAAAGAACTCTGGACAAGGCTATACAACAAATTCTGTTATTGGTAAAGCAGGTCTTGAAAAATTATTTGAAGAAAAATTAAGAGGGGTAGATGGTGCTGAAATCTACATAATAGATTCAAATGGCACTAAAAAATCTACAATAGTTAGTCAAGATGCTAAAGATGGTGAGACTTTAAAAGTTACCATTGATACTAAGTTACAAACAACACTTTATGATCAATTTGAAAAGGATAAAGGTGCTTCAGTTGCCATGAATCCAACAACTGGAGAAGTACTTGCCCTTGTAAGTACACCAAGCTACAATCCTAATGATTTTGTACTTGGAATGTCAAATGATAAGTGGAATTCTTTAAATGATGATAAGGACAAGCCAATGTTTAATAGATTTAAAGCAAGTTTAACTCCTGGTTCTACTTTTAAACCAATTACAGCAGCTATTGGGCTTAACACAAATTCTTTAGATCCAAATGAAGATAAGAAGATTTCAGGCCTTTCATGGCAAAAGGATAATAGCTGGGGTGATTATAAAGTTACTAGAGTAGAATCTTATGATGGAGCATCTAATCTAGAAAATGCCTTAATATATTCTGATAATATCTATTTTGCAGAGGCAGCGTTAGGAATAGGTAAAGAAAATATGCAAAATGGTTTAAATTCATTAGGATTTAATGAGGAAATGGACTTTCCTTTTGGACTTACAAAATCTACTTTCTCACAAAAAGATGAGATAGCTACAGATGTACAACTTGCAGATAGTGGATATGGACAAGGCCAAATACTTGTAAATCCCGTGCATCTAGCTTCAATTTATTCAATGTTTGTTAATAACGGAAGTATGGTTAAGCCTTACCTAGAATATAAGGAAAATACTAAAGGTGAAATGTGGAAAGAAAATGTTATATCGCAAGATGCTATTAAAACAGTTTCAAGTGATATGAAACAAATAATTGAAAATCCTAATGGAACTGGACATGCAGCTCAGATTCCAGGATTAAGTTTAATTGGTAAAACAGGTACAGCAGAAATTAAAGATTCTCAAGATGATACAAATGGTACTGAAACAGGTTGGTTTGTAGAAACTACAACTGATAGAGGAGAGAAGAATCTTCTTGTTGTAGGAATGGCTGAAGATGCAAAAGATAAGGGTGGCAGTCATTATGTAATACCAAAAGTAAAAGCTGCTTTTGATACCTTAAAGTAAATATTAAAAAAAATCTCTTATTTCCTTAGGTAAAGCACTTTGGGATATAAGAGATTTTTATTATGTTCATTCAGGTAATTTACTTAAAAATGATTCTGGAATATCTATAGTTTTACCTACATAGGCAGAATAAGCTATTACAAGTTCTGGGTTTGCATCAGTAATTTGAGATATAGTTATGCCGTAACGATTTGCTATATCATATATTGAGTCTCCATCATGGATAGTATAAGTTAAGTTTTTTGAACTTTCACTTTGGTTAAAAGATTTCATTTTATCTACTCCTTCTTTTAAAAAAATTTTTATATTATAGCATATAATATTTTTATTACAAATATGTTTGAAAATAACAAAAAGTTTAAAATTTATGTTTTCTAAATAATTATCATGGAGCCTAAAGAAGTAAAATACTTTTTATAGCCCCTATAAACTCATTTTTTTATAAATGACAATTAATCTAAAAGCTGATAAGATATACATATAGAATAGAAAAGAAGGAACGGATTATTATGAACTTACTTAAAATACAAAATAAATTTATAGGGGCTAAGCCATATGAATGTAATATTGTAAAAGGAAAATCAAATACAGGTAAGACAGAAGCTCTTCTTCATAGAGTTTTAAATGTAGTACACAACTATGCTTATGAAGAAGATGATAAAATACTTTTTGTTCAAAAAGAAAAACATTTAAAAGATAAATTTAAACTTAGATATGAAAAAATACAAGCTAATAATACATATGATTATTATTCATTGTTATCAAGCAATAAAGAGCCTGAATTTATTTCTTTTGATGAACTTATAAATAGATATTCAGAAAAACAAAGATTAGCTACTTTTAAAGATAAGAGCGCAATAATAAAAGCAATATTTAGAGATAATTCCTTTAAAAAATGTAAAAAGTTAAAGATGGAGAATCTTCATATTTTACTTAGTGAAATTAAGTTTATGAAAAACAATAGAGTAAATTCAGAAGATGAATTTATGACTTTAATGGGAAATCCCTTAAAGCTTAGAAAAAATTCAGCATCTAGAAAAGATATGTATAGATTTTATGTTCTGTATAATGAAGGTTTAAAAGCTAATGGTATACAAGATAACGAAGACAAGGTAATTTCAGCTATAAAAACTATTGAAGAAAAGCAAAACTGTAAGTATTCACATATTTTTATTGAAAATGTGGAAGGCCTTTCAAAATTAGAACTTGAGTTTTTACTTAAATTATATAATAGAAAAACCTACGGAAGCATTACCCTTGCTATTGATGTAGATAAGGGTGAAAATGTATATTCAGAACTTGTTAAAAAGGGTAGAGTATATGCCAAAAAAGTCTTTGGAATGAATAAAAAAATATTTAACTTTAAGACTGATGTAACAGTAAAGAAAAGTGAAAAGGTAATAAGTTTCCCTAAAATAGAAGATAAATTTGAATTTGTGGATTTAAAACATAGAAGAGAATTTAATTTTACTTTAGAAGATAATGGACATGATTTTGATTTTGTTGACGATAGTAATGAAAAATATAAAAGTGATGAGCTTAAAACTTTACCAGTGTATAGCAATATAGCTGCTGGTGAACCTATCTTAATCAATCCAGCACAAGAAGATACATTTAAGCTACCTAAGTTTTGGATTAAGAGTGGCAATGAAAAGTTTATCCTTAAGGTTAAAGGGGATTCAATGATAAATGCTAACATTGATGATGGCGATTTAGTAGTTATCGAGCAGAATCCATCTCCTTTAAATGGTGATATAGTTGCAGTGAACATAGATGGTAGTGCAACACTTAAAAGATTACAAATGGGGAAAGATAAGGTAGTATTATTACCTGAAAACCCAATGTATTCACCTATTGAAGTTCATAAGGATCAAGAGTTTTCTGTTTTAGGAGTTGCCTTAGGAATAATAAAAAAGAAATAATCTAGGTGATTAATTGTGAAAAAACATATAACTTTAATAAGCTTATTTATATCAATAGTTGGGATAATTGAAGCTGGTAGATTTTATAATGAAAATTTA
>JAQXTC010000214.1 GCA_029219285.1 Clostridiaceae bacterium | reverse complement strand
AATGGTGCAGAAGAAATTAATCTTTATTTAGATGTTCAAAGAGAACATTATGAAGATTTGATGGGTATTCCACATGATTTTGTAAGAACTATTAAAGAAAAATATCCTCAAGTTGTAGTTAAGAATGTATTTCCAAAGATAATACCATTAAGATTAGTTAAATCTAAGGAAGAAATAGCTGAAATGCAAAAAGCTATAGATATAACTGTTAAGGGTGTTAATAATATCATGAAAAATGCTAAACCTGGCATGAAGGAATATCAAATGGAAGCATATTATGAATTTATCTGCAGAACTAATGGGGTAAGAGATTATGCATTCAAAACTATTGCAGCTGCTGGTGAAAATGCAGCAATTCTTCATTATTCAGATAATGTTTGTGAAGCAAAAGATGGAGATTTGATTCTATTTGATCTTGGTGCACAATATAATTATTATAATGCAGATATTTCTAGAACATTCCCTGTTAACGGAAAATTCAGCCCTAGACAAAAGGATGTTTATGAAGCTGTACTTAGAGTTAATGAAAAATGTATAAAGGCTATTAAACCAGGGGTTAAGTACTTAGAATGGAACAAGCAAGCTACTAAGTGGATAGCAGAAGAGTGTATAAAGCTTGGATTAATTGAAAAAGAAGAAGAAGTTCGTAAGTATTACTGGCATAGTGTAGGACACAGTTTAGGACTTGATACACATGATATTGATAAGCCTAATAGAGATGTAACTTTTGAAGAAGGAATGGTTTGGACTGTTGAACCTGGAATATACATTGCAGAAGAAGGTATCGGTGTAAGAATAGAAGATGATGTATTAGTAACAAAAGAAGGATCAGAAGTGTTAACTAAAGACATGATCAAGAGTGTTGAAGATATCGAAAAATTCATGAGCGAAAGATAGTATATAATTCAATGCTTTGGATACAATATAAGATATGTAAAATTTGAGTTGAAAAGCTAGGAGTGGGTTTTATGGTCGAAGATGCAAAAAAATTATTTTTGGCAGGAGTTGGAGCCGCAGCTATGACATATGAAAAAGCAAGTGAAGTTGTAAGTTCATTAGTTGATAAAGGAAGACTTACAGTAGACGAAGGTAAAGAACTTTCGGAGGAACTAAAAAGAAATGTGAAATCGACAGCAACTGATGCAAAAGGCATGGTTAAGGATACAATGGAAAAGATGAAACCTATTACTAAGGATGAATTATTACAAATCTTAGGTGAAATGAATTATGCAACAAAGGCTGATATTATCGAATTAAAGCATAAAATTGAGAAGTTAGAACAAAAAAATAATTAGACATAATAAATTCCCTTACTTATTTCTAGGTAAGGGAATTCTATTAGGGGTGAATTTATGAAAAGTAAATCTAATAAAAGATTTAGACAAATTATAAAAGTTTTCTCTTATTATGGTTTTATTTCGATATTTGATAGTAAAGCTAAAAGACATGAGAAGTCGCCTAAAAACTTAAGAAAAGCATTTGAAGAATTAGGTTCTACATTTATAAAAATAGGTCAAATATTGAGTACGAGGACAGATATTTTGCCTAAGGAATATATAGATGAATTAATTAAACTCCAAGATTCAGTTGCAGAAGAAGAATTTCAGAATATGAAAGAAGTTTTTGAACAATCTTTGGGTAAAAAGATTGATGAGTGTTTCATATATTTTGATGAAAAACCTATAGCCTCTGCATCAATTGCACAAGTTTATAGAGCAGTAACTTTAGATGGACAGCATGTGGTTGTTAAAATTCAAAGACCAGACATATATGAAAAAATAAAAGTTGATATATCTATTCTTAGAAGAGTAATTAAATTTACTAATATATTTACAGAGATAAAGTTCGTTGATCCTTTAGAGGTGTTACAGGAGATAGAAATAAGTACACAAAAAGAATTGGATTTTATAAATGAAGCTCGTAATGCAAAAATGTTTAAAAAAAAGAATAAGGACACATTATTAGTAAAGGTCCCAGCAGTAATAGAAGAATTGCACTCAAAAAAGGTATTAACCCTAGAAGAAGTTAATGGGATTAAGGTAAATGAAATTGATAAGTTGATAAAGACTGGATATGACTCTAAAGAGGTAGCTAAAAAGTTAGCTTTATGCTACTGTAAACAGATATTTCAAGATGGTTTTTTTCATGGCGATCCACATCCAGGTAATATTCTTATTTGTGAAGGAAAAATTTGCTTTTTAGACTTTGGCATAGTTGGTGTACTTGAAGATTCATTGAAATGTTGGCTTAATAAGGCTATGTTTTATATGGCTACTAATGATAAAAAGAATTTAGTGCAATTTGTTTTAGCTGTAGGCATTAAGCGAGGGAAG
>JAQXTC010000213.1 GCA_029219285.1 Clostridiaceae bacterium | reverse complement strand
TTCTGTTAATCTTCTTGATAATCTATGAGCCATAGCTATAGGCATTGGCATAAATTCTGGTGTTTCATTAGTAGCATATCCAAACATCATACCTTGATCTCCAGCGCCTACTGCTTCAACATCATCTTTTTCACCTTTTCTAGATTCTAAAGCTTCATCTACTCCCATTGCTATATCTTTTGATTGTTCATCAATACTTGTTAATATTGAGCATGTATCACAGTCAAAACCATACTTAGCTCTGTCATAACCTATTTCTCTTATTGTTTCTCTTACTACCTTAGGAATATCAACATAACAATTTGTTGTTATTTCTCCCATTACCATAACCATTCCTGTTGTAGTACAAGTTTCACAGGCTACTCTAGCACTTGAATCTTTAGATAGTATCGCATCTAATACTGCATCTGAAATCTGATCACAGATTTTATCTGGATGTCCTTCAGTTACTGATTCTGATGTAAATAATCTTTTCATTAATATATCCCTCCTGTTTTTTGGCAATAAAAAAACTCTTCAACAAGAAGAGACTCAAATAAGCTAGTCTCTCATCTTGTAGATTTAAAAATCCACAGGAATTGGCACCTTGTTAAATAACAGGTTGCCGGGTTTCATCGGGCCCTTTCCCTCCACCTCTCTTGATAAGAGTTTAAATATTCATTTATATTAACATATTATCACATTTGTAAATAATATTCAACATTTTTCTAAAATATGCTTATTAATCATTACTTGTTAACATAAAAAATAGAGTAAATCTATTTTTATAAAACATATTATTCATAACCTTTAATCTTTCTGATACTTTTATTACATAAATAGTATATAAATATCTTATTTGTATAAAAAAAGACAAGTTAAACTTGTCTTTAAAATGGTGGATGAGGATGGATTCGAACCATCGAAGCAACTTGCAACAGATTTACAGTCTGCCCCCTTTGGCCACTCGGGAACTCATCCAAATTTAATATTTTCGTCGATACACTTGTTTGCCTGACCGACAATAGTTAGTATATCTTCAAAGCACTTATATTTCAACTTGTCTTTTAGGCCATTTGACTCAAATAAAATCATATTACTCCGTTTTTCTTGCTATTCCTTTAATATAATACAATATTTATTTTTTATTATGTGAACTATACAATTAAAATTTATTCAGTATTTCTTACCGATAATACTATTTTTCACCTCCACCTCATATATTTACATAGGGAGGTGTACCGGGTGGTTAAAAGAAAAATACATTATAAATCTGCACTGTCTTATTATGAAATTGCTGAAGGTATTCGCAATTTTATAAATGATAATACTATAATAGTGTGCATAGGAACTGATAAATGCATAGGCGATTGTCTTGGCCCATTAGTAGGAACTATATTGAAGGATAATCTTTTCCCTCTTCCTGTCTATGGTACAATAAGTTCACCAATTCATGCTTTAAATATAGATGAACAACTAGATAAAATCAAAAAATCACATCCAGATGCTTGTATAATTGGTATAGATGCATGCCTTGGTGACTCAAAGGCTATTGGCGAAATTCATACAAGAGATTATGCTATCCATCCCGGTAAAGGTGTTGGAAAATCCCTTCCTGATGTAGGCATGGCCTCTATAATTGGCATTGTTGATTCAAGCGATAATTCTGATTTCTTTTCCTCTCGATCAATACGGCTTTCTTTAGTACTAGATATGGCAAAAGTAATTTCCAGAGGAATCCTACATGCATATCACTTAAATAAAGGCCTTGATGTCATCATATAAAACAATAAATGCATAAAAAGATTGGAAATTTAATTTCCAATCTTCTTATTATTAATCTATCAACACTATTTCTTCTGAATTTACTTCTTGATCTAATTTATCAAGACAGTCAAGCATTTTTCCTGTTCCTTCTACTACACATTCAACTGATTCATCTGCAACGTGTACATTTATTCCAGTTTCAAATCCAATTAACTTATCTAAACCATCTAATAAAGCGCCACCACCAGTCATTAATATACCTTTTTCTATTATATCAGCAGCAAGTTCTGGTGGAGTATTTTCTAATACATTCTTTACACTTTCAACAATAATTCCTGTTGCTTCTTTTAGTGCACCTCTAACTTCTTCTGTTGATATCTCAAGTTCATCAGGTAAACCGCTAACTAAATTTCTACCCTTTATTATTGCAGTTTCATTTCTATTTCCCTTAAATGCAGTTCCTACTGTAACTTTTAAATCTTCAGCAGTCTTTTCGCCAATCATCAACTTGTACTTTGTTCTTATATGTTTGATAATTGCTTCATCAAATTTATTTCCTGCTATTTTTATAGATTTTCTTACAACAACACCACCTAAAGATATAACAGCAATATCAGTAGTTCCTCCACCAATATCAACTACCATTGAACCATTAGGTTTTGTTATCTCTTCTCCAGCTCCTATAGCTGCAGCTAAAGGTTCCTCTATGATATGAACAGCTTTAGCCCCAGAATTTCTAGCAGCATCCATTACAGCACGTTTCTCTACTTCTGTAGCTTCTGATGGAATGCAGATTACTACATTTGGTGCAACAATATTACCTTTTCCTACTGCTTTTTTTATAAACTCTTTTAACATTTTTTCTGTTACATCATAGTCTGAGATTACACCATCTTTAAGCGGACGCACAGCTACTATATTACCAGGGGTTCTTCCTATCATTTTTCTAGCTTCTTCACCAACAGCTAATACCTTATTATTGTTTTTATTTATTGCAACAACTGATGGTTCTTTTAAAATAATACCTTTTCCCTTTTCGTATATTAATACAGTGGCTGTCCCTAAGTCTATTCCCAGCTCTGCTCCCCTTTTCCAAAACCACATTTAAATTCACTCCTAAACTATTTTCAATATTATATATAATTACCTAGATTTTTCTTCTAAACTTAATTATATATATATTATTGCTATCATTCAATAGCTTTATATTTTAATTTAGTAGCTTTTCCACCTCTTATATGCCTCTCTGCCTTATTTAATTCAAGAATACTATGTGTCTGGGCTGCGATTTTAGGATTAATTTTAGGTAATCTTTCTGTCATATCCTTATGAATGGTACTTTTACTAACACCAAAAACTTTTGCTGTTTTCCTAATTGTTGCTTTAGAATCAATAATATATTGTGCAACTTCAAGTACTCTTTCTTCAATGTAGTCCTTCAAAATAATACCTCCTTAATTAACTCTATTTATAATTTATTCAAATTTTGTTTTTTAAATTACTTATTACTTATTAATCAGCCATTTTTTTATCTAAAATGACTGATTAATATCAATTTAGTATCTATTATTCCTCAGCTTTATATGAAAAATACTTACCTGGATCAACTTCTTCATTTTTAGCATTAAATACTTGAATGTTTAAGTATCCTTCACTCTTATCCTTAGAAAATAGAGCTGGAGCATTTCCAACTTTTCCTAAAACAGTACCTGTAGTAACCTTATCTCCTGCTTTAACTTTCAAATCAGAATCTAAATAACAATATTTAGTTTTAACTCCATTAGCATGATTAATAATTATAGTCATACCTTCATCTACATCACCTTGTTCAGCTTTTTCAACAACGCCTTCAGCTGCAGCTTTTACTTCAGTTCCCAAATTGGCTTTTACATCAATGCCACTTATTGTTCTCCAATTATTCTCATCTACTTGAACTGGTGTTGTTTTATATGTTCTAGCTAGAACACCTTCAATAGGCTTAGAAAATTTCACATCATTATTTGCCATAACTTGAGCTGTTGATTTTTCACTCTTAGTCTCATTTTCATTTTTAGGTTTTGTGTTTTCTACTCTTTCTGCATTCTTGATTTCATTATTATTAACCTTTGCATCAGCAGCATCACTTTGAGATTCTTTACTCTTATTATCATTAACGTTTACACTAATTTCACTATCATTATTTTCAAGTTCAGCTGTTGATTCATTTGCTCTCTTAAATGCTAAAGTAGCAACAGTTGTTACAACACATAGACATAAGAATAAGACTATGTAAAATCCTTCTTTCTTAAAGAAGTCTTTTACTTTTTTCATTTTATTGTTGTTCATACAAACACCTCCTTTTTCTATTGTTTCCTTTTTTATTATTTTCATACATTTTTTTCTTATTTATTTTTAATACAATAAAAAAAGAGTGACAATAGCCACTCAAAAAAAAATACACATCAAAGAATTCTTTTACTTCAATGTGTTATTAAACAATTAATTATCATATTTAACTTTATCTATATCTACTCCAGTATAATAATGTTTTAATATTTCTTCATAACTCTTTCCTTCTTTAGCCATAACATTTGCTCCCCACTGACTCATACCAACTCCATGTCCATACCCCTTACAATCTATGCGAACCTTATCTCCATTAAAAGACAAGGAAAAATTAGCCGAATTCAAACCTAATGCAGCCCTAAATTTCACTCCTGTTATTGTCTCATTTCCTATTTTTACTTCCTTTACTGATCCACCTTCTGTACGAGATAAAATACTAATCTGATTTGCTACATCTTTAACTGTTAACTTAGCGTTTGCATAAGCTGAATTTAATTTCTCAACTAAACTATTAATAGATATATCTACATTACTTTCATACTTCCTTGCCACTTCTTCTCCTGGACTATCTACAGACTTTAAATAAGGAACATCAGATGCCATTACATCTATAGAATTTTCTGTTTTTCCTGAACTCGTTGAAAAAAATTGTGGATGCATAACAAGCTCATCATTATACAATAATACTTGACCACTAGTTGCATCTACATCTTGTGAAATCTTATCCCAATTAGTTTGTGCTGAAGCACCCCAGGATTTCATCCTCTTCTCCTTGGACATATAAACTTGACAATGAGTAGAATCACAAATTTCTGCACCTTTAGCATTTACACATGGTTCTAATCTCTTAGAAAAATAATATGTTCTAACTGCTACTGCTTGAGCTTTAATTGCTTCATCAGAAAATTCAGCCGGCATCTCCGCTGCCACTACTGCCTTTACATAATCCTCTAACTTAATATTCTCTACTTGGCCAGTGCTGGTATTATAAAGTTTTACAGTATCATCACCTTTTATAACTAATCCTTCACCTTTTATATATTTAATAGTAGAATCTCCTACTGAATACGAATTACCTTCATCTTTGTTCACATTAAAACATATAGTGAATACAATAGCTAATACTGCTGTAAATGCTAATATAAAAACTGCCATAATTCCAAGCATCTTTAATAATTTTATTATTTCTTCCCTATTCACAGCACTCCTCCTATATATAACATAATAAATTATATGCTAATGAATAAAGATATATGATTTGATCAAAATAATAAAGCTGCTATAAAATTAACAATACTGATAATCTTATAGCAGCTTTTATTAACAATTTATATATAAATTACTTATTAATTCTAATTATATCTGCTCCAAGCTTTCTAAACTTTTCCTCTATATTGATATAGCCTCTATCTATATGATATATGTCACTTATTTCTGTTACACCTTCTGCAGCAAGTCCTACAAGAATCATTGCCGCACCTGCTCTTAAATCAGTGGCCTTAACTTCACAACCTGTAAGTTTTGGTACTCCTTCTATATAAGCTGTTCTACCATCAATTTTTATATTAGCTCCCATTCTACATAATTCTGAAACATGCATGAACCTATTTTCAAATACAGTTTCAGTAACCATGCTTGCACCTTCAATAATACTTAATAAACTCATCATCTGAGGTTGCATATCTGTTGGGAAACCCGGATATGGCATAGTTTTTATATCTACAGGTTTTTTAGGCCCTGTAGCATTAACTATTATACTTTCATTTTCTTCTGCAAATTCAATACCACATTCTCTTAATTTCTCAATCAAAGCTCTTATATGATCTTTATTTACTCCATTAACTTTGACTATGCTATTTGTCATTGCCGCAGCAATAATAAATGTACCTGCCTCAATTCTATCATATATTGGCTTATATCTAACTCCCTTTAAATGTTTTACTCCATTCACAGTTATTTTTCCTGTACCAGCACCTTCAATACTCGCGCCCATACAAATTAAAAAATTAGCTAAATCCCATATTTCTGGTTCTTCTGCAGCATTTTCTATTATAGTTGTGCCTTCTGCAAAACAAGCTGCCATTAATATATTTTCTGTTGCTCCTACAGATGGAAAATCTAAATATATCCTATTACCAGTTAATTTTTCAGCTTTTGCTTCAACAATACCATGATCTAAATTTATTTCAGCACCTAAAGCTTTAAATCCTTTCAAATGTAAATCTATAGGCCTACTTCCTATATTACATCCACCTGGGAAAGATAATTTACAATGTCCAAATCTTGCGAGCATTGGTCCCATAAGAAGAAAAGAAGCTCTCATTTTTCTTATCAACTCATTATCATCATTTATAGGAATTAAATTTCTGGTATTTATATTAAGATTCCCTTCTTTACTAGGCATATCTAAATTACAATTTAATTGTTTTAATAGATTACATATAACACTTACATCTTCAAGCATTGGTGTATTTTCAATAACTATATCTTCAGGACACAATATTGTTGCCACAATAATTGGCAATACAGAATTCTTTGCAGCACTAATATTAACTTCTCCATTAAGTTTATTCCCACCTTTAACTACTATCTTCTCCATATTTTCCTCCATAATGAATTGTTAGTATGTTGCAAATATTATTGGTGTACCAATAACTAAATAAGTGCCTGTATTGTAGGTACTTATCGCAAAATTAACCCTTTCTCCATTATATAAATTACCTTTTCCAACATAACCATTATGGACATTTAGGGTATCTATGTTTTTTATTTTCATTGCATCTTTAATATTAAATTTAATATCTTCAACATTATTTATTTTTCCCTTTACATATTGAAAATATCTTATATCCATCGCTTTTTTATCTTGTAATTGTGTTAATTCCTGCATTAATATACTAAGTTTATTCACTTTATCTTTATTTATTAATTCTATTTCCACAGAAATATTATTTTTTTCTTTATAAACCAAAGCATGAATCGATTTTTTATCATTACTTACATTTATTTCATTGTTGCATATACTTATATCATCTTCTGGATATAAATTAGCTATTTTTTCTTTTAATTGTATTATTTCTTTATTTATATTTCCCTTTTTTTTATATTCAACCTTTACTCCATTTTCACAAAAATCGCATACTTTATTTATACAATTTTCAATATCATTAGATGTCTTCTTATCTACATATGCACCAATATTGCATAAAGAAAATGAAAATAGAAATAACAAAACAAGGCATATTTTATACTTCATATGCATCCCCGCCTTCCTATTAAATTATGGACATCTATGAAATTTTTATACTTATTCTTTATACTATAATATATAGTTTTTTCTCATTTCTGTGAAAGCTTTAATTTAATGCCATAGAAATAATTAGGTATGAAAAAAAGAGCACCTAACTGAACTGAACCCAAAATGTTAGACAGTTTAATTAAGAAGCTCTTTGTAATTGAGTCCTGTATTGTACAGGGCTCAATCCTTTTAATTTGCACTTAATTCTTTTATTATTATTTTAATCTTTTCTAATATCGATTCATTTGATATTGCCATCCTTGAGCTGAATGTAGAATTAAATTCGTACCGTTAGGTATCTTAAGGAAAGCTTTATCAAGCATGTCCATAACTTGATGAAATGTTGGACTTAGTGAAATTATAGCTAATAATTTCACCATTATAAAGATCTAATATTGCGATAAAAATACCTTTGCACCACATACATTAAATTATACTTATCTATTTTTTGCATTTGCTTTAAATTATAAAAGAAAGTACTTCTAGTCATCCCATCAATAGCTAACACATCCGCTAACTTATATTTGTACCTTAATTCATTAATGATGGTTACTCTTTCTTGCTTTCTTGGGCAATTCTTTTTTGAACTAAGGCTTGTAATTTTTTTAGATATTCATTTTCTATACGAAGACGTTGATTTTCAGCGATTAAATCTTCTTTAACTTCCTTGTTTAAATTTTTCTTTTTTGGTTTAGAACTCATATTTTTTGACCTTCCACGTCGTTCTAT
>JAQXTC010000212.1 GCA_029219285.1 Clostridiaceae bacterium | reverse complement strand
GGTGTGAAGATAATAAAGTTTCTTCAGTAGATGAAGAGACAGCAGAAGAATTAGCGTCTAAATATAATTCAACTAAAATAAGAAATCCAGATAACTCATATATTACTTTTAAATATTCTGATGGGAATGGAAAAAAACATGAAGTATGGTATGCAGATACTGAAGCTATGAATGAATTAATGAAAGTAATTAATGATAGTGGATATAAAGTTTCTATATGGAAACTTGGAGGAAATTTATTTTAATATTTAAAGAGAGAGGTCTTAAGCCAGTATAGTAATTAATATATTGGCTTAAGTTTTTTTATTTAAAACTATATAATTATTAAATAGTGTATTATTAGTTTGTTTAAGAATATATCAATGTGTAAAGATAATCTAGACAAGGCATAGTAACGTTTAATGACTTTCCAGTATTATATATTAAGTTAAAATTATATTTCATCTCACCAAAACTTTTTAATGCATGAGAAGTATATCTTTCCATAACAGGATTGGTCTTAAAATTAGTTTTCATCATCTCATAGATTGTTTCACAAGGCATGTTATACATTTCAACTTCAGCATAAGATGATAAATCAACTCCTCGTTTTTTGCATATTTCGAAACATTCTTTTGTAGCAAGGTATGTATTTTGAAAAAGTTCTTTATCATCAAAAAATTCATCTATATTTTTATATTTATATACTCCTGCCCATGTAGGAACAGTGCCTACATTATGAATCCATAACCAATGAATTATCTCATTACTTGTTTCAGGGAGAAAGTCACAATCGGTGAATATATTATTAACAATTTCTAATAGATTTGCTGAATGCGGAGATGTACTTCCTATAGTTATATCTTTACCTATGTTTCCGTATAGAAGGTTGTCTTTAAATGTTCCTCCTCCACCAGGGTAACCCATTATATATTGATTATCAGAAAGATATTTTTGTATAGTATCAGTTCCATCCCAATTTAGTGTGAATATTAAATATTTATTATTAGGATTTTCAGTAGTTAATGTTTCTAAGACAGAATCAAGCTGATATAAATTTACAGGGACTATAACTAAATCATAAGTATCTGATGCAGTAGTTGTGCATTTGTAAGAATACTTTCCAGTAGATATTTCTAAATCATCAGAAAAACGTTCATCAATTATATCGTAATTTACAGTCTTTTCATTTAATTCATCAAATTTATTTTTTCTTACAAAATGAGTAACATCATGCTTTTCAGAAAGAGCCTTTCCATAAAGTGAACCAATAACACCAGTACCAACAATTAATATTTTCATAAAGTATCAAATCCTTTCTAATTAAAATTAGTTATATAGCTAAAAGTATTTGGTTTTGCATGGAGAAGAAGTGTAATAGTATCCTCAAGTACTTTAATACGAGTTTTAAATTCATCTTCATTCCAATGAAATAAATCTATGTTTAATAAAAAGTTACTTATTGAAAGAATAGTTTCAGCAACTTCAAGTGGATAATTTGTTTTGAAGGATCCTTCATTTATACCTTGTATTATTATTTCAGAAAATATTGGTGCAAATTTTTTTGTCATTTGTATGAGTAGCTTTTGATGAAGAATTGTATTTGATGGTGTATGAATATTTTCTAAATATGTTTCAGCTTCAGTATGCTTATTCAAACCTTGAGTTAAAAGTAAATGAAATTTTTCTTCAGCGTTACAATGAGTTTTTTCTAACAGTATGTTATTTAGATATATTATATTATCTGATATGTATTTATTAATTGCATAATCTAAACAATTCTCCTTTGACTCAAAATAATGATAAAATGAACCCTTTGATATATTGAGAGAGTTTATAATGGTTGCTAGAGAAGTATTTTCATAACCATTTTTTAAAAATAGATTAAAAATTTGAGAAGACAATTCAGCTTTTTTATTATTGAAATTTTTATTTGTTCTAGCCAACTTTGATTACCTCCTATTAATAAACAGACTGTTGGTTTAATTATACAGCTTGTGGAAAAATATGCAATATATATGGCTGAAAATTTTGTTTTTTAACCTTAGAACATATTATGGGAGAAAATCGAAAGAGAAAAAATTAATATTATGAGAAATATTTATATTTTATACGTTATATTAAATGTATGGTGAAAAAGCAATAGGGGGAGTGCTAATGTGGAGTAATAATAAAAATTATATAAAGCGGCTAAAAAATAAAAAAGAAGATGCATTGGAATTCGTTGTGGACAAGTATCTTGGAATAGTAAAAGGAACTGTGAATAAAATAATCCTTCCATTAAATAATAAAGAAATTATTGAAGAATGTATCAATGATATTTTTCTTTCAGTATGGAATAATTCTGAAAAGTTTAGTGGAGATGATGAAGATTTTAAAAAGTGGATATATAAAATATCAAGATATAAGGCGATAGACTACTATAGAAAGGAAATAAGAAAAAAAGAAATATTAATTAATGAAGTTGCAGTGGGAGAAAGTAAATCATCAGAGGATGAATTTCTAATAAGAGAAGAAGAACATAAAATAATTAATTTTATTAATGATTTAAAACCTCTTGATAGAGATATCTGCTTAATGAAATTTTTACTTGGTATGAAAAATGAAGAGATATCTAATAAGTTAAAAATGAGCCAATCTGCTATTGCTAACAGAATTTATAGAAGTAAAAAAATTATTTTACAGAAAAATATAAGTGAGGATTAGGAGGTAAGTATTTATGAAAGATATTTATGAATTGTTAAACCAAGTAGAAGTTAATGAAGATGAAATATCACAAGCAGAAGTATCAGAATTTGAAAAAGAAAGATTAAAAAAGAATTTATTAAATAAAGTAAAGAAGAAAAGAGTAAATAAAGGATTAATAGCTGCAGTAACAGCAGTTTTTATTATAGGAGGTACAACTATTATAGGTATAATAAATCCAGCCTTTGCAAAGGAAATACCTTTGATAGGGGATATTTTTAAAGAAATGAGAAATTATTATTATAGAGGGGCGATGGTAGAACCTTATGATGAATATAAAGGCTATTGTGATAATATAAATTTAGTACAAGAAAGCAATGGAATTAAAATTACAATAAAAGATGCTGTTTTCGATGGAAAAACTATATTTTATACTTATGAATTAGAAAGTGATAAATTTTTAGGGCGTAATATATTGACTCATAGTTATATTGAAATTGATGGTGAAGATATTATACTACCTGATAGAGAGACGCAACTTAATATGGTTAGTGAAGGGATGTATATAAATCAGAATAGTATTAATTTAGGATATGATAGTGATGAAATCAAATTTAATCTTAGATTTAGATGTGTTGAAGATATTGATACTGAGAAAGAAATTAAAGGCGATTGGAATTTTGATATATCATTAAAGGCTATTGAAAGTAAAAAAGAAGAAATTAATAAGTCTATAGAAAGCAAGGGAGTTAAATTAAATATAGAAAGTATAGAGAAAACGCCAATGTCTACAAAGATTAATTACAGTAAAGAAGTATCAGACGAATTGTTAGATAAGTGGAATAGTATTAACCCAGTTTTATCATTTAAAGATGATGTGGGAAATTATTATAGGTGTGAAGAAGATAGTAATCACTATTTTATTTCTCGAAATAATACAGGTTATTGCGATATGATAGGTAAAATAGATGAAAAGGCTACAAAACTTATAATAACACCTGTAATTGAATTACGCGATGAAACTATTTTGGATGAAAAAGGATTACCAATTGGAAAGGTAAATGTATCCTCTGAAAATAATATTAAAACTGATACTATTGTATTCAAAAATGATTTGATTATTGATTTAAAATAGATAATAAAAAAGATGTGAGTCTATTGGGACTCACATCTTTTTAGTTCATTAATTTAACTAGTACAGCTTTTTGAGCATGTAGTCTATTTTCAGATTCATCAAAAATTTCATCAGCATGTGCTTCAAGGACTTCAGCAGTTATTTCTTCATTTCTATGGCAAGGTAAA
>JAQXTC010000211.1 GCA_029219285.1 Clostridiaceae bacterium | reverse complement strand
ATTGCTGGTTTCTCATCCAATTGAACGATAACCCTTGTGTCTTCATTTTCATTAGCTTCTTTTGCCTTTGTTTCTTGGTCTTTTACCTTTTGTGAATTTTCTTCTAAGTAACTATCAAATGCTTCTTCGACAGCAGCTTTTAATTTCTCTTCATTATTATCACTTGCACTAGTTATTGCGGCAGTGCCATTAATAACCATAGTAGTTGTTAAAGCAATAGTTGTAATGAAAGAAACAAACTTCTTATCGCCTTTTTTCATTAATTATCCCCCTTTTTATTCAATGTTACTTTTTACAACAAGATAAATTCAAGTTTACCTCCTTACTAAATAATTTTACTTTATATTGCATCTTTATTCAATATTTGTAAATATATTCATATTAATCTTAAGGATATTGTAAGTAACCCGTATATTTTTTTACTATTTTATATTTTTGATGTTTATTATTTTATTCTATTAAAATAATAAAAAAATCTCGTGGTAACTCCACGAGATTTTTTTATAAACTAGTTATACTATTTATTTTTTTTGTTTGTATTTTTCTTAACATCATAAGCATTAAGATACATTTCTTTTAATTCACTCATGTATGGATATCTTGGGTTAGCTCCTGTACATTGATCATCAAAAGCTTGTTCTACCATTTCATCTAATTGTGCTAAGAATTTATCTTCTTCTACTCCAGCTTCCTTAATTGTCATTGGCATATTAAGTTTTCTTTGAAGTTCTTCTACTGCCTTAATTAATAATTCAACCTTTTCTTCAACTGTGTTTCCACCAAGTCCTAGGTAATCTGCTATTCTAGCATATCTAGCAGCTGCTTCTGGATATTTGTATTGTGCAAATGCAGCTTGTTTATTTGGTGAATCAGTTGCATTGAACTTGATAACTTCTTTTAATAATAATGAGTTTGCCATACCGTGTGGTAAGTGATGGAATGCTCCTAATTTATGAGCCATTGAGTGACAAATTCCTAAGAATGCATTACTAAATGCCATACCTGCCATACATGATGCATGAGCCATTTTTTCTCTTGCTTCAACATTTGTTGTACCTTCATTATATGCTACTGGAAGATAATCAAATACTAATTTAATAGCTTCTAAAGCTAATCCATTTGTAAATTCAGTTGCCATTATTGAAACATAAGCTTCCATTGCGTGAACTAATACATCAATACCAGCACATGCTGTTAATCCCTTTGGTGATGTCATCATAAGTTCAGCATCAACTATAGCCATATCTGGAGTTAATTCATAATCAGCTAGTGGATATTTTATTCCTGTTTCTTCATCAGTTATAACTGCGAATGGTGTTACTTCTGAACCAGTACCAGCTGAAGTTGCAACAGCTACCATTATTGCTTTTGTACCCATTGTAGGGAATTTGTATATTCTCTTTCTGATATCCATAAATCTCATTGCTAAATCTGCAAATTCTACTTCTGGATGTTCATACATTACCCACATAATCTTAGCAGCATCCATTGCAGAACCACCACCTAAAGATATAACTACATCTGGTTTAAAGCTTAACATTTCTTTTGCTCCAGCCTTTGCACATCTTAATGTTGGATCTGGTTCAACATCTGAGAATATCTTGAATTGGATTCCGTTCTTTTCTAAAACTTCTGTTATTTTATTTGTATATCCCATTTCGAATAAAACCTTATCTGTTACGATAAATGCTTTCTTCTTACCCATATCCTTTAATTCTTCTAAAGCTATTGGTAAACAACCGTATTTATAGTAAGTCTTTTCTGGAACTCTGAACCAAAGCATATTTTCTCTCCTTCTAGCTATAGATTTTACATTGATTAAGTGTTTTGGTCCTACGTTTTCAGATACTGAGTTTCCTCCCCATGAACCACAACCTAATGTTAATGATGGAGCTAATTTAAAGTTAAATAAATCTCCAATTGCACCTTGTGATGCTGGCATATTTATTAATGTTCTTGCAGTCTTCATTGTTGAACCAAACTTTGCTATTCTATCTTTACACTTAACTTCATTTGTATAAAGGATTGAAGTATGTCCAAGTCCGCCTAATTCTATTAATCTATCAGCCTTAGCTAATCCTTCTTCGAAGTTCTTAACCTTGTACATAGCTAATACTGGTGATAATTTTTCATGAGAGAATGGTTCTTCTTTTTCTACTGATTTAACTTCACCTACTAATACCTTAGCATTTTCAGGAACATCTACTCCTGCCATCTTAGCTATCTTATAAGCAGATTGTCCAACCATATCAGCATTTAATCCACCCTTTTCGTTAAGAATTACTCCTCTAACCTTATCGATTTCTTTTCCTTTTAAGATATAAGCTCCTCTATAAGCTAATTCTTTTTTAACTTCTTCATACTTTTCTTCTACTACTAATATTGATTGTTCTGATGCACAGATTACACCATTATCAAATGTCTTAGATAAAAGTACTGAGTTAACTGCCATTTTTATATCTGCTGTTTCATCAATTATTGCTGGTGTATTACCTGCTCCAACTCCTAATGCTGGTCTTCCTGATGAATAAGCAGCCTTAACCATTGCTGGTCCACCTGTTGCTAAGATTATATCTGATTCAGCCATAACGTTTTGTGATAATTCAACTGAAGGCATGTCTATCCATCCAATGATTCCTTCTGGAGCTCCAGCCTTAACTGCTGCATCTAAAACAACTCTTGCTGCTTCTATTGTTGCTTTCTTTGCTCTTGGATGTGGTGATATAATTATTGCATTTCTTGTTTTTAAAGCTATAAGTGTTTTAAATATTGCTGTTGATGTTGGGTTTGTTGTTGGAACTATAGCTGCTATAACTCCTATAGGTTCTGCAACTTTTGTTATTCCAAAAGTATCATCTTCTTCTATTACCCCACAAGTTTTCATATCCTTGTATTTGTTATATATATATTCAGCTGCAAAGTGATTCTTAATAACTTTATCTTCTACTATTCCCATTCCAGTTTCTTCAACTGCTAACTTTGCAAGTCTTATTCTTTCATTATTTGCTGCCATTGCTGCTGCTCTAAAAATCTTGTCTACTTTTTCTTGTGAAAATGTAGCAAATTCTTTTTGAGCTTTTCTTAATTCTTCAATTCTTTTAGTTAGTTCTTCTGCATTAGTAACTTTCATTTTACTTCCTCCTAAGATTTTCACCTTGTGTTTGTTATTTTTTTATCAATCACTATACTATTATTCTATTTTATTGTTAAAGAATTGTCAACTATATTTTAGTGTTTTTATAATTATATTTAAATTTAAACGTAATCAAGGTCCTATTTTTAAATTTTATCAGATTTTGTATTCATATATTGTTATTTTCTTATCTAACTCGATTTTCACTATCAAAATCAAAAAATTCCAATACATTTTTTTTAATTATTGTAATAAGTTTCAATGAGATGTATACTTTTTTACATATATTAGAATTAGAAAGGAGAACTTATGCCAAGCTTAATATTAGAAGGTGGTACTTTTAGACCCATATTTAGTTCTGGTGTAATGGATGCATTATTAGATAATGATATAATGTTTCCTTACTGCATTGGTGTTTCTGCTGGAATTACTTACGGAATTTCCTATCTTTCCAAACAATATAAAAGAAATCTTAAAGTAGTAGAAACTTATCGTAATGATAAAAGGTACATAGGTATTACTAATTTCTTTAAATGCAAAAGTTTATTCGGACTTGATTTTGCTTTTGATGAAATACCAAATAAATTAGTACCTTTTGATTCAGATGAATTTAACAAATATAACGGGACAGCTCTTGTGGGTGTTACTAATGCTTTAACTGGAAAAACAGAATATTTCAATGCTAAGGATTTAGATAAACAATGTACAATGCTTAGAGCCACTTGTGCGATTCCTTTCTTTTTTCCTGCTATAAAAATCAATGACAATTTTTATTATGATGGAGGCCTTTGTGATCCTATACCAATAAGAAAAGCTATTGAAGATGGAAATGAGAAACACCTAATAATTCTTACTAGACCTAAAGAATATAGGAAAACCTTAAGTATAGGTAATAAATTTGCCGCTAAAATTTTCAAAAATAAATATCCTAATTTAGTAAAACCTCTATTAACAAGACATACTATGTACAACGAAACTGTAAGGTACTGTGAAGAATTAGAAGCTCAAGGCAAAGCTATTATAATTCGTCCAACTTTAGATCAAGCCATTGATAGTTTTGAAAAAGATGTTACTAAATTAAATAAAGCATGGCAAGATGGATATAACGCTTGCATAGAAAAAATCGATGATATAAAGAGTTTATTTCAAAATAAAGAGAAATAAACTCTTTATTTTATTATCATTAACTGTTATTTTTCATACATTTATAATAGAGACAATTTATCATCAAGGAGTTTCTATGAATGAAGTAATCTATAAACTTAACAATATAAGTAAGTTAATTGGACATACACCACTCATTAAAATTAACTTTATTTATAAAAATAAACCTCTTAAAATATACACAAAATTAGAATATTATAATTTTACTGGAAGTATTAAGGATAGGATGGCCTTTTATGTACTCAAAAATGCTTATAAAAAAAAACATATAAAGAAAGATTATACTATAGTAGAAGCAACAAGTGGTAACACTGGTATATCCTTTGCTGCAATAGGAAGTTTTCTTGGAAATAAAGTTGATATTTATATGCCTGAATGGATGAGTGATGAAAGAAAATCTCTTCTAAAAAGCTTTGGCGCAAACTTACATTTATTATCCAAACAAGAAGGTGGCTTTTTAGAATGTATCGTTAAAACAATTGAAAGATCTGAAAAAGAAGCAAAAATCTTTTTACCTTCTCAATTTTCTAATTCTGATAATGTTGAAGCTCATTATAGCTCAACCGCTCCTGAAATTTATAATACACTTTTAAGTCATAATATAAAACTAAATTCATTTGTATCAGGAGTCGGAACTGGAGGTACTATAATGGGAATAAGTAAATACTTAAAAGAAAAAGATAAAGAAATTAATATCTTTGCCCTAGAACCTTCCTCCTCTCCAACATTATCAACAGGATGCAATGTTGGATTTCATAGAATTCAAGGAATTATGGATGAATTTATTCCACCTATATTTGATAATAAAATAATAACAAATATCCTTTCTGTTGAGGATGGTGATGCAATCATAATGGCTCAAAAGTTATCTAAAGAATTAGGTTTAGGCGTAGGAATTTCATCTGGCGCCAATTTTATTGGTGCACTCAAATCTATTGAATATACAGGTGAAACAACTGTGGCAACAGTTTTCCCTGATGACAACAAAAAATATCTTTCAACAGACCTTAGTAAAATTGAACCAGTAAAAGATTCTTATCTTTCCAAAGATATAAAACTTCTAAGTATGGAAACCTTATGAAATTAAAAATGAAGAATTAAGGGTTGGTCTACTTCTTAATTCTTCATCCTTAATTATTAAAATCCTTTTCCTACATCTTCTGCAGCATGCGAATCTGATCCATTTACCATTCTTATATTATATTTCTTTACTAACTCCATAAATTTACCAGAAGGATATTTTTCTTTACAATAAGGTTTTCTAAGACCTGCTGAATTATAATCAATCTCATAGTCTTTCTCCTTAATTGCCTTTACAACCGTCTCCATAAGTTCTGTATTTTTATATTCATGAGGATATTCTAAATTAAAAATTCTAATTAATGTTGGATGTCCTATTCTCTTAGGCTTGTACTTTCCCAAATCAGAATTTATAGATTTTAATAAAGTTTCATAAAATTTATCATAAACCTTATCTATATCTCCTAACATATCAATTAATAATCCAAAACCACTTTTAGATGCATCCATACAATAATACTTATCATCAATATTGAAGAAATGAACTGAAAGAATGCTATCTTCTATATACTCACCATATTTATCAAGCATTTCTTTAGTTTTATCTTCTAACCCCTCTAAATAATCTACTTCAACTCCAGCATTAATTTTAATCTTGCCTTTATATTTTTCCTTATACAAATTGATTTCATTAAAATAATCTAACATTACCTCTTCACTTGGTGCTGAAATATCGATTTCTTCTTGTTTCATACACCCATGTGGTAATGGTAAATGTTCAGTAAATGAAATTTCTTTTAATCCTCTTTTTAAAGCATTCTCTATATACTTTTCAAATTCATCTTTTGTTCCATGTGGGCAGTAATGTGAATGTATATGCCCATCTCTACTTGATTTCATATTTTTTTCTCCTTTCTATTTTATATCTTATTTTTTTCTCAATGCTGTTAACATATTCAGCGCTGAAAGGTACATATTCTTCAATTTGATCTATATAATCATTTGTGAAAAATTCACTGCTATTTATTATTGAAAATAAAATTAACATTAAACAATTATTTTTTATTAATTCTTTTAATACGTCTTTTCCCCTAAGGCAAATATGATTTTCAAAAAATTCTTCAGTAAAATTCATTAATTTATTGGCTATTGAATTTATAGCATAAACCTTAGCTAACTGTGACATTATAGTTACATGATTATTCTTTATATCTTCTTTAACATCTTGTAAATCATCAGCTAATTGAAGTATAAAGCCATATCCAAGACAAAAATCCTCTTCCTTTTCAGAAAGAAAACCTCTTACCAAATTGCCATCTACCAAAACCGATGATGCACCTTTTTTTATTGATATACCTAAAATATTTTTTTCATAAGGTATAATATTTTTATGCTGTTGCTTCATACTTAAAATTTGTCCTTCTTGAATTTCTAATAAACTTTCATAAACCTGAGGAAATTTATTTCTATCATATATTTTTTCAATCATTTCAACAAGACAAAATATTTTATTATAATAATCCTTATCACTACTTATAGGTTCTCCTTTTAATTTTTTAGTAAGATTCTTATTAAATTCCGCTTTTTCATTAATATTAATCTTAGCATTATCAATATAATTATCTGTATATGGATAAAGCATGCTATAAGCAAATATAGCATCGTTAAGATATATCTCCTCGTTAAATACTCCTTGAAGCAAATTTACAATCCATACATTTCTCATTGCTTGTCCAATATCTTCTTCCTTCATATATTCATTAAATGCTCTTGCTTTTTTTATAAAATTACTAGTACTTTGTATTATATTATCTCTCATTTTGGAATCTATATTTTTAGTATTAAAAATATTATCTCTTTTTATTAATTCATGAAGAAGTTTATTTCCATTGTCAAGCCACTTTTCTCTAACCTCACCAACTTCTTCTGGCATTGAATTTATATATTTAGTAAGCTTATCAATAACCTTGTCAAAAGATTTTTCATTTCTTTCTTTTTCCCCACTACTCCACTTTTTAATAGTTATATTTAAATTACTAGAAGCTTCCCACCATTTTTTCTCTATTAGGTTATAATTCATATATGTCCCTCACTAAAAATTCTTTTTAATGAATTATACCATATTTTACAAACAAAAGCTGTATAGGGAAATATATATTCCTATACAGCTATAAATTTATATTTTTTCTAAAACACATCCACTAAAAGCTGATATTGTTAATGTAATTGTATTATCCTTAGGTTTAATCTCTTTATTCCCATTAAGTCTATCAATAAGCTTCTCACCATTCTTCAAATAAAATTGAATAGAATTCTCTCTTTCTGACAAGTTTAAAGCAATATATATATCTTCATTTTCATAAGATCTCTTGTAAAGGAACTGCTCATTTTTAATTACCACTTGTGAAAAATTTCCATATCTTAACGCTTTCATTGATTTACGTAAATTGCAAAGTTTAGCTATATGCTCTTCAAGCCCATCATATTTATTAATGTTATCAAGTTCTAAACAAGGCCTAAGTTCATCATCTGAATTATTTTTATGCTTTCCTTCAATACCCCATTCACTACCATAATAGATTGATGGCACTTTAGGCATAGTCATTAACAATGTGTATATGTTAAATAGATATTCTTTTTTTGTTACTGTACTGGCTATTCTATTAACATCATGATTATCAACAAAATTATAAAGATCAAGATGCTTATACAATCCACCATTCCCAAACTGTCTATTTAAAGAGTAGGCTATTTCAAAATAATTTTTGTCATTATGTGATGAATAAATCCCTTTATAACATTCATAGTTAGTTACAGAATCGAGCATTTGTTCATTTGCCCACATATTATAATCTCCATGAATAACTTCACCCATAAGCCAAAAATTTTTCTTTTTACTTATGCAATACTTCTTCAATGGTTTAAAAAAATCTCTATCCATATAATCTGCTGCATCTAGCCTTAATCCATCAATATCAAATTCATCAATCCAATTGCCTATTGCATTAAATATATGATTTTTAACGTCTTCATTCCCTATATTTAGTTTAACTAAATTATAATGTCCATTCCATCCTTCATACCAAAAAGAATCTCCCATAGGACTATTTGCATTAAAATTTAAATTTTGAAACCAACCGCAGTATTTTGATGATGCTCCATTTTTCTGAACATCTTTAAAAGCCCAAAATTCTCTTCCAACATGATTGAAAACACCATCCAATATAATTTTAAATCCTTCTTCATGAAGTTTATCACAAACTTCTTTAAAATCCTTATTAGTTCCTAACCTTTTATCTATCTTTAAATAATCTTTTGTATCATACCCATGTTCTGAAGATTCAAAGACAGGTCCAAAATATATTGTATTTACTCCTAATTTTTTTAAATGAGGTATCCATTCAATCACCTTTTTTATTCTATTAATTGTCTTATCTTCATTATTTATCTTAGGCGCATTACAAAACCCTAAGGGATATATGTGATAAAATATTGCATCCTTTATCCAGTTTATTTTATAATCTTGCATATCTAATCCCCCTATTTAATAATAAAAAAACTACTTACATTTTCTATAATACATATATTACTATTATTTTATGTTTAATCTTTTATTCATAATAAAAAATGTTCAGAATTTTCACAATGAAAATTCTGAACATTTTTTACTTTATCCTAATTTTAACCCTTTCTTTGTCACCTAATGAAGATGATAAAATTTCATTAAAATTAATTTCTAACGTATCACACTTTTTATAACCAGTAAAATATAAAGTTGTTTTTTTATTTTCTCCCTTAGCTAAATTTATATCCCCCATCTTTTCACTTATCTGTTTTTCTTTATTTATTGTGAATTTTTCTTTGTTTTCATTTTCAAGAAAAATTCCATCAATTAAAACTTGAACATCATTATCGCAATTACTTTCAATAATCGCATTCATACGGACTTCATTTTCTACTATTTCATAAGAATTAATTTTTATTTTCAAATTTCCATCAAAAGCATATCCTATTCCACTCTCATATGACTTAGGTTCATAATTTTCATGATTATCATCAAAATTATCATCTTCACATTTCCCACTATTTCCAACATAACCATCATCTACATCCATGTTAATGTCATCACCTTCACTGGAAACTGCTTTCCATTCTTGATTAGTAGTATTCTCTTTATTACCATACTTATTTTTAACTTCATCACTGACATCGTAACTTCTGTCATTACTTGATGATATTGATAAATTATCAAATAAATCATATTTATAACAAGCATATGCGCCAAACAAACCTACAATAACTGCTACGATTCCACCAATTAATGCCACACTTAATTTTTGCTTTGTTGACATAGATTTAGTTATTGATATTCTATCAAGATTTTTTTTAGCTATAAGCAACTTCTTATCTTCTAATTCATTTAAATCTCTTAATAATAACCCTACACTTGCATATCTTTTATTTACATCAATAGCTAATGCTTTTTTGATTATATTAATTAAATCTTTATCCTTACATTTAATAAAATTGATTTCACTACTTTTTTCTATACTTTTTCCTTCGATTATATAATACAAAATACTACCTATTGAGTAAAGCTCACTTTGTTCATTAATCTTCATTGATGAAATAACTTCTGGTGCTACAAATGGTAATCTTTCCTCTGATAATTTACTTACATAATAAACTCCTGGAATTCCATATTGCCTTAAAGAAACATTATTTTTAGAATCAATCAATATATTACTTGGTAAAATCTTATTATCCATTATGTTCATACTATGAAGATAATCAATAATCATGCATAAATTTTCCCCTATATTTATTACCTTGGTAATAGGGATTTCACCTTTTATAATTTTAAAAGCTTTTAATGTCGTTCCACTAAGATTTTCTAGCTCAATGAATTCCCCATCATCTTCTTTCACCAAATCATAAATCTTAGGAAGTCCTGTGAATTTAATTTTTCTAAGTTTATCTCTTGCTTCTTTAATTTCTTTTTCTGTTAAACCGCTTAAATCAACCTTAATTTTAATCCTATCACTTAATAATTCATCAGTACTTTCATAATCATTTATATTTCTAGAAACCTCGTTTATAGCTATCTTTTTCAGCTTAGATAAAAAGATTCCAAGCATATGTATAGATTCTGATGTTCTATTAAAGCAATCATTATCACTTTTTAGATATTGTATGTTTTTTAATATTTTAATATCATCATCTGTAATACTATTTTCCTGATTTTTCAAAATAACTAATTTTTCAGAAAAACTTAATTTTTCCCCACTATCAGCATTTACTACAGCATCGACTGATTCTTCAATTAAATTTTTTGCTTCTAGTATTAAGTTGTTATAATAATCTCTGTCTTTATTATTGATTAACTTATTATTTATAATTGCCCATTTCTTACTTATTTCATCTCTTAATTTCATTATCCCACCTCCTCATTTACCGTTTGCATTAGTATTTTTCCTTTTTTTACTATAATTATATTATCATGTTTTATATAAATTTAAAACAATAAATGGCTAGTGTTCTTTAAAAAGTGTACACTAGCCATTTAGTTTAATCGTAAATTAGAATCATTCCATTGAATTGATAATATCTTTCTTTCCACAATATGAACATACTCCATGCTTTCGTCTAATTTCATTCCTATGCATTAATTCATTACATATTACATTAGTATATTGTTTTGAGCCTATGTTTAATAGCTTTGTTAAACATTCATCACAATAACATTTTCCTTCTGCATTTTCCAACCAATCTATTATTTCATTCTTCTTACTCAAAGCAACCATTCCTTTCATATAAACTATTATTTGCTTTTATACTAAATATTTATGTACAAATTCACCTTAATTTGACTTGTAGGATAATAAAAATGAGAGACATATGTCTCTCATTTTCTACCTGTCATTTAATTTATTATATTCTTTTCTAGGGCCTACATTCATATAGGCTGGTCTCATTATCTTATCTGTATTGATAAGTTCTTCTATTCTGTGAGCACTCCAACCAACTATACGCGCAATAGCAAAAATTGGTGTGTATAATTCAAGAGGTAGATTTAACATCTTATATACAAATCCACTATAAAAATCTATGTTAGCACTAACCCCTTTATACGTCTTTCTTTCTCCAGCAATTACCTTTGGCGCTAATCTTTCTACTAAAGTATAGAATTCATATTCTCTAGTTAAACCTTTTTCTATAGATAAACTCTTTACAAACTTCTTCAAAATATTAGCTCTTGGGTCTGATATGGAATAAACAGCATGCCCCATTCCATATATTAGTCCTGATTTATCAAAAGCTTCTTTATGAAGAAGTGCCTTCAGATAATCACTTACTTCTTCTTCAGACTTCCAATCTTTTATATTCTTTTCCATGTCATCAAACATTTGTACAACTTTTATATTAGCACCGCCATGTTTTGGCCCTTTCAATGACCCTAGTGCAGCTGCTATTGCAGAATAAGTATCTGTCCCAGAAGATGAGACAACATGTGTAGTGAATGTTGAATTATTACCACCACCATGCTCAGCATGTAAAACTAGTGCAATATCCAATATTTTCGCTTCTAATTCTGAATATTTACTATCAGCTCTTAACATATATAATATATTTTCTGCTGTTGATAATTCTGGTCTTGGAGTATGTATAACCAAACTATTTTTATTGTAATAATGATCATAAGCCTCAAAACCATACACCGCTAATTGTGGAAATAGTGCAATAAGTTGAATACATTGTCTTAACACGTTTTCAACACTTGTATCGTTTGCATTATTATCATAAGAATAAAGAGTTAGAACACTTCTCGCAAGAGTATTCATCATGTCAAAGCTAGGTGCTTTCATAATTATATCTCTTACAAATGATGGTGGTAAAGTTCTATAATCTGCTAATATCTTTGTGAACTTTTCAAGTTGTTCTTTTGTTGGCAATTCCCCAAGTAATAGAAGATAAGCTGTTTCTTCAAAACCAAATCTTTTTTCTTTTACAAAACCAGATACTAAATCTTCGATATTTATGCCACGATAATAAAGTTGACCATCACATGGTATTTCTTTATCCCCTTGAAGTTCTTTTGCTTGAATTTCTGAAATTTCTGTTAGTCCTGTAAGTACACCTTTTCCATTTAAGTCTCTTAATCCTGCATTTACTTTATTTTTTATATAAAGTTCATGGTCGATGGTACTGTTCTTTAAACAAAGACTTTTCAACTTTAAGATATCCTCAGTTACTTCAGAATAATTTTTCTCAAGTACATTTGACATACAGTCGCCCCCTTTTTAATTATCATTTTATCATATTTTATCATGTATTGGTAAAATATTCTAAATTCCATGTAAAATAATTATATTCTACTTCTAATTATTTTTATTACAAAAAAGCTACATCTACGATAATTTGTAAAAAAATAAGAAGACTTAAAGTCTTCTCTAACTAAAATTTATACACCTTAATAATAACCCTTATTAATCTTAGACAATTCATCTATAAATGCTGACTTCTTAAAATTATTAATTTTTAGTTCCCAAATTAATCTTAAGTATGCTTCTTTACCAAACCACTGTCCATACCTTTTTATAAGTTTACATATCTTTTTATAGCAGCATCTATCTTTTGCCATATCTAATTTAGCTTTTATATAATACCTAAATAATTCTTTTAATTCGTCCTCTTCAATTTCCGCTAATAATTCATTAAAATCTTCTATATGACTATCTTCATTATAAAGTATTATTACAAACTTTTCCCAATCAAAATCTTTTTTCTTATCTCTTATTTCAGTACTTATTCTTACATCTTCCATCTTATTAACCCCTTGAATCACAATTTTTTCTTTAGATTATAAAGTTCATTTTCAGTAATCTCTCTCCATTTTCCATATTCTAAATCATTAAGGTATATATTCATAATTCTTATTCTTTTGAGTTTTACAACTTTGTATCCTAAAACTTTACTCATCCGCCTTATCTGCCTATTTAATCCTTGAGTTAGTATTATTCTATAGGTACAGTCATTTACTCTATACACTGTACAAGGTTTTGTTATTGCATCCCCTATATCTACTCCACTAGCCATTTTTTCTAAAAATTCATTACTAAAAGGTTTGTCTAAAGTCACCACATATTCCTTTTCATGTTCATTATCCGCTTCTAAAATATTATTTGCCAACTCACCATCATTAGTAAGAATAATTAGTCCTTGTGAATCCTTATCTAATCTTCCCACAGCAAAAATATACTCAGGATAATTTATATAATTTATGATATTATTTTCCTTGGCTTTATCTGCTGTACATGTTACTCCAATAGGTTTATTTAGAACAATGTACACTTTAGGCTTTTTTGATATCTTTATATTGTCAAGAAGTATATGATCACTTTCTTCAACCCATTGCCCTGGAATACACAACTTACCATTTACATAAATTCTTCCTTCTTCTATAAGTTTATTAGCTTCTTTTCTAGAACAATATCCATAATTGCTTAGTAATTTATTTATCCTCACCTTTATTTGTCTCCTTAAATATGTCTATAAAACTTTTAGCTATAGATGATAAATATCTATCCTTTAACCAAATAACTCCAATTCTAGAATGAAGATTAACATTATCAATTGTTTTGTGTATCAATTCATCACTTTTAATTATATTCAACGCTGTTTCAGGTATAATTCCAACACCAAGCCCTGCTTCTGCCCATAGTACCGTAGTTCTCGCATCGTCATTTTCACAAAAAATATCAGGTTCAAAACCTTCCTCAATGCATGCCGATACTATTACTTTCTTCAATCTTCTATATAGTATAATAGGTTTATTTTCTAACTCTTTTAAAGAACATGTCATCTGTTCCTTATTCCAATCTAACCTTTTATTCATTATAGCTACCATCGGTTCTTCATCTAAAAATATGCCATTATATTTCTCCATATTAAATGGCAATCTTACAACAGCAACTTCTATAACACCAGAGTTTAAAAGTTCAAGAAGTTCAAAAGTATTTCCTTCATGAATGTGAAATCTAACCTTTGGATACCTTTTATTGAAGTTAATTAATCTCTTTTGTAAAAGTACAGCCCCTGAAGATGAAATTGTTCCAAGACTCAAACTTCCCTGAACGCCCTTTGCAAAATCTTCAATTTCTCTTACTGTTGCATCTGCCATATTAATTATATTTTGTCCCTTTGCATACAAAAGTTTACCTGCTTCTGTTAATGTTATATTTCTTGCTCCCCTCTCCATTAGCTTAACCCCAAGAGATTCTTCTAGCAATTTCAACTGATTACTTAGTGGCGGTTGAGAAATATGCAGCCTTTTAGCTGCTGCTGTAATATTACCCTCATCAACAATTGTCAAAAAATATGTTAACTGTTTTAAATTCATTTTCCTTCCCCTAACTATATAAAAATCGTATACCAGATATATTTACCAGATATTATTAATATAGTTTTGCTCATGCTATAATAATAAACAATTGATAAAACTATTTCAATGGAGGTATTAAATAAATACATGAAAACTTTATTACCTTATTTAAAGGAATATAAAAAACAAGCTATTTTAGGCTCCATGTTCAAGTTATTTGAAGCTATTCTTGAAGTTATGGTGCCTTTAGTTATGGCTAAAATTATTGATAATGGAGTAGCTAATAATGACTCTAATTACATTATAAAAATGGGAGGAATTTTACTTTTACTTGCTGCCGTTGGCCTTTCATCTGCCTTCTGTTGCCAGTATCTAGCCTCTAGAGCTTCACAAGGTGTAGGTACACGAATAAGGAATGACTTATTTGCTCATATAAATAGTCTTTCTCATTCAGAAATTGATAAAATAGGAGCTCCCTCATTAATAACTCGTATTACTAATGATGTTAACCAAGTACAAGTTGGTATTGCTATGCTTATAAGATTAGCTTCTAGGGTCCCTTTTATAATCTGTGGTTCTATTGTTATGGCAATGATACTTGATTTGAGACTTTCAATAATATTCTTGGTAGAAACTCCACTTATAGGATTAGTTCTTTATTTAGTAATGAGTAAATCCGTTCCATATTTTAAAAAAATACAAACAAAAGTTGATAGAATATCGCTAATTACTAGAGAAAGTTTAGATGGAATAAGATCTATAAAAGCTTTTTCAAAAGAACAACATGAAATTGATAAATTCAACAAATCATCAAATGAATTGAGTGAAGAATCAATTAAAGTTGGAAAAATTTCAGCACTTTTAAATCCAGTAACATTTATAATCATGAATTTTTCTATTATAGCTGTACTTTGGTATGGTGGACTTAGAATAAACTTTGGTTCTTTATCTCAAGGTGAAATAATAGCTTTTGTAAACTATATTACTCAAATTTTATTAGCCTTGATTGTTCTTTCTAATTTAGTAGTTACTTTTAATAAGGCAATTGCTTCTTCTGATAGAATTGAAGAAATATTCAAGTTAAAATCTAGTATTATTGAAGGTGATAGCACTAATTATGGTGACTTAAAAACTCACATAGAATTTAAAAATGTTTCTTTCTACTTTAATTCTGATGCTGAAAAAGCTATTAGTAATATTTCATTCAAAATTAATCGAGGTGAAACAATTGGAATTATAGGCGGAACTGGTGCAGGAAAATCCACTTTAGTAAACCTAATACCTAGATTCTATGATGCTACATCTGGAGAAATAATAATTAATGGTATTAATGTAAAAGATTATACCTTTGATACTCTTAGAAATCCAATTGGAATAGTCCCTCAAAAGTCAGTGCTTTTTTCTGGTTCTATAAGGGATAATTTAAAATGGGGCAAAGAAAATGCTACAGATGAAGAATTATTTGAAGCTCTACATATTGCACAAGGTTTAGAATTTGTTCAAAAACTTCCTGATGGACTTGATACAATTCTTTCTCAAGGAGGAAAGAACTTATCTGGTGGACAAAAACAAAGATTAACGATTGCTAGAGCTCTTGTATCAAAACCTGAAATATTAATTTTAGATGATAGTGCAAGCGCCTTAGATTTTGTTACAGATGCAAAGCTTAGACAAGCACTGTCTGAAAAAACTAAAGATACAACAGTACTAATGGTATCTCAAAGAGCAAGTACTATAATGAATTCAGATAAAATAATTGTTCTTGATAATGGAATTCTATGTGGCATCGGAACTCATAAAGAACTTTTAGATTCTTGCTCTGTATATAAAGAAATTTGTCTTTCACAATTATCATCTGAGGAGGTGCAATAAAACAATGAAAAATTCAACATTAAAAAGATTATTTAGTTATGTAAAACCTTATTCATTTTTATTAATACTCTCATTAATTTGTGCCATAGCTAATGTTGCACTTACTCTTCTTAATCCAGTTTTAATTGGTGACACTATTGATTTAATGATTGGTCAAAATAATGTAAATTTTAATGGTATAGTAAAACTTTTAATATATATTTTAATAACAATTATATTAGCTTCATTTACTCAATGGTTAATGACAAGATGTACAAATGTAATAAGTTATAAAACTGTAAGAGATCTTAGAATTGAAGCCTTTGATAAATTAAATAAAGTGCCTTTAAAATATATTGATAATACTCCTCATGGAGATATAATTTCAAAAATAATTACTGATATCGATCAGATTTCTGATGGATTATTACAAGGTTTCTCCCAAGCATTTACTGGTATAATTACTATTTTGGGCACATTAATTTTTATGTTCTCAATAAATGTTAAAATCGCTTTAATTGTAGTTGTAGTTACTCCACTTTCTCTTTTTGTTGCATCTTTTATAACAAAACACTCACATTCTATGTATGTGAAACAGTCAGAAGTGCGTGGTGAAATGACAAGTTATGTAGAAGAAATGATTGGTAATCAGAAAGTTGTAAAAGCTTTTTCCCATGAAGATAATGCTCAAAAATGCTTTGAAGAAATAAATGCAAGACTATATGATTGCGGATTTAAAGCTCAATTTTATTCAGCCCTTGCTAATCCATCTACTAGATTTGTTAACAGCATTGTTTATGCTTGTGTTGGAATAATCGGTGCACTTTCTGCATTAAAGGGTACATTAACTGTTGGTGAAATTTCTTGTTTCTTAACTTATGCTAACCAATATACAAAACCCTTTAATGAAATATCAGGTGTTGTAACTCAATTCCAAGCTGCTCTTGCTTCTGCAGAAAGGGTATTCAATCTTTTAGATGAAGTAAATGAAAGAGAAGATTCTAAAACTTCAAAAGAAATAGCAAAAGCTTGTGGAAAAATTGATATAGAAAATGTATCTTTCTCTTATGCAAAGGATAATAAACTTATTGAAAATTTTAATCTCCATGTTAAACCAGGAGATAATATTGCTATTGTAGGGCCTACCGGTTGTGGTAAGACTACTTTAATAAATCTTCTTATGAGATTTTACAATATAGATGGTGGTAGTATTAAAATAGATAACCTAGATATTAAAGATATTAAAAGAAATTCCTCAAGAGGATTATTTGGAATGGTACTTCAAGATACTTGGTTATTTTCTGGAACTGTTAGAGAAAATATAGCTTACGGCGCAGAAAATGCTACTCTAGATGAAGTAATTACTGCTGCTAAAAATGCTCATGCCCATGAATTCATAAAGAAGCTCCCAAAAGGATATGATACAGTTCTATCAGATGATGGTTGTAACCTTTCTCAAGGTCAAAAACAACTTCTTTGTATTGCAAGAGTAATGCTTACTAAACCATCAATGTTAATATTAGATGAAGCTACAAGTAATATAGATACTCGTACTGAAGTATATATTCAAAAAGCTTTTGCAAAGATGATGGAAAATAAAACAAGTTTCATAGTAGCTCACAGACTTTCAACCATTCGTGAAGCTGATTTAATTCTTGTTATGAAAGATGGGAAAGTTATTGAACAAGGTAAACATCAAGATTTATTAGAACAACAGGGATTCTATTATAATCTTTATAATAGCCAGTTTGCTAAATAATCTGCATATTTATAGTATATTTGCTTAAACTATACATAAATGTTATAGTAGAGAGATTTTGTTTATAGGAGGAGTTTTATGATAATCTTTGGCTTTAGCAAAGTTACCAAAAAGAAATTAGGCACTGTAATGACTAGAGCTTGTACTTATTGCAATAGTTATTCTACCTGGGATTTATGTATAGTTAGAACATGGTTTACTTTATTCTTCATACCTATAGTTCCTTACAAAATAAAATACTGCATAGCTTGTTCTAATTGCGAAAGCTATATTCCTCTAAAGAAAAATCAATTTATGCAGCTAAAATCTGAATTTAATAATTCTAATTCTTCAAGTAACTATCTTGAACCTAAAGGTATAGATTATGGTAAATACATGAGTAAAGATAATAACCAAATAAACTTTTTAAAGACCATGGAAAATAATGATAAAAACATTACTGAATGAGACTGCATTTTAGCAGTCTCATTTTTATTTTGACACAAAAAAGCAGCTTATATGCTGCTTTTTTTATCCCTTGCCAATAAGCTTTAGCTTCCTCTTCTAGCTTTTTTAATCTAATATAGTAATCAGGAAATTCCATAAGATGTGCTAAAGCTATTTTTCCTGTTAAAATCGGTTCATCATTAGTAACATTAGTTTTAGGATTTCTTTTTCCATGCTCTAATTCCACATTAATTCCAAAGAGAAATTGCTGTAAATCAAATTGTTCTTTAGCGAAATTAATTCCTAGTTTTTCAGATATAATTTTAGCATCTTCAATTGAAAATTCAGCTGATAAATCTTTGCTAAACTTATTTTTTATGTGTTTTATTCTTCCCATATCTCAATCTTCTAAAAATTACTATGAACTATTATATGATTTTATTTCTCAAAATGACTTTATTTAAAATATTCTATGCCTATTGCTTCTCTTACTTCTGAAAGAGTATTAGCTGCTACTTGCCTTGCTTCTTCACTACCTTTTCTTAATACTTTATAAACATAATCTTTATCTTTTTCAAATTCTTTTCTTCTATTTCTTATTGGTTCAAGTTCAGCTTGAATTATTTCATTTAAATATTTCTTCAATTTAACGTCACCAAGACCACCTCTTCTATAATGAGCCTTTAATTCTTCTAACTTTTCTTTATCTTTACAAAATACATCTAAATAAGTAAATACAGTATTACCTTCAACACATCCTGGATCATCAATTTTTATATGATTTGGATCTGTATACATAGACATAACTTTCTTTTTTATTACATCAGCTTCATCTGATAAATATATTGCATTACCTAAAGATTTACTCATTTTCGCATGGCCATCAATTCCTGGGAGTCTTCCAGACCCCTTCTTAGGAAGCTGAATTCTTGGTTCAACTAAAATCTCTTTATTATATATTGTGTTAAATGCTCTTACTATTTCTCTTGTCTGTTCAATCATAGGTTCTTGATCCTCTCCAGCTGGTACAACATTAGCCTTAAACGCTGTTATATCTGCTGCTTGACTTACTGGATAAGTAAAAAATCCTGCTGGAATACTATCGTTAAAACCTTTTTGTTCTATTTCAGCTTTAACTGTTGGATTACGTCTAAGTCTAGATACTGTGACCAAATTCAAATAATGCATTGTAAGTTCATTAAGTTCAGGTATTTGAGATTGTACTAAAATAGTTGATTTTTTAGGATCAATTCCTACAGCTAAATAATCAAGAGCTACTTCTAAAAGGCTATTTCTTATTTTTTCTGGATTTCTTGCATTATCAGTTAATGCCTGCATATCAGCTATCATAATATAGCTTTTATAATCTCCTGTATTTTGTAAATAAACTCTATTAATCAAAGAACCAACATAATGTCCTATATGAAGTTTTCCTGTTGGTCTATCCCCTGTTAATATAATATCTTTTGCCATTATTTTTCCCTCCTAAATAAAAAAGTTCCATCCTAAATTAATAGGACGGAACTTATTAAATCCGCGGTACCACCTAAATTATACTATCAAAAAATAGTATCTCTTTATAAGTACAATAATACTTTTCTGCTGTAAGGTGCAGAACACCATAAAAGATACTTTGCTTTATAAAAAAGATTTCCCCATTATCCTTCAAAGGTCCATTCATTTAATTTCTTCAAACTGGATTCTCACCAAATTACCAGCTCTCTTTATTGAATATAAATTAAATTACTACTCCTTTTCTTTAGGTTTAACACTCTAATTAAATTCATTTTATTCCAAATTCAATTTATTGTCAATTCATATTATGCAAATATAAAAAATCTCATCTTTCCATTCCATTTACATCTCCCACAAAAGTAACAGTCTTTTTTACCAACTTAATTTTGAGTTTTAATAATAAAAACAGGTATTGGTGGATTATTAGGCTTATTATAAAATTGATTCTTAATTACTGTATATTTTTTATTATCTATTCCTTGTAAATATCTAAGCACAGCATCCTTCTCATCAAATCCACTATCTCCACCACTGTAGATACATATACTCATCATGCCACCAACTTTTAATAATTTAAATCCTTTCTCTATAGCTTTTATGGTACTTTCAGCTCTTGTCGCTATACTATGATCGCCTCCAGGAAGATATCCTAAATTAAAAACAATAGCATCTAGACTTCCTTCTTCAACATACTTATCCATGTTTTCATGACTATCTTTTATTGCTTTTCCTATAGACGCTAGTCCATTCTTTTCTAACAGCTCATTAGTAATATTAATTGCTTCATCTTGTATATCAAACGCAATTACTTTTCCTTCATCCCCTGCTATTTCACAAAGAAATTTAGTATCATTTCCTTTACCTGCTGTAGCATCTATACATCTACATCCGGAATTTAATCTTGCTTTTAAAAAATCATGTGTATAATCAACAATTGTATAACGCATCCTAATCTCACTCTTCTCCTTATGTTAGTATTATGTAATACATAGTATATTCGTTATTATAATACAAAACAAACATACTTTAAATTCTGATATATTTCTAATCATCACTACATACACAAAAAGAATGTTGTAATTCAATGTATTCCTCTATACTTAGCGACTTTAAATATCTATCAAAATGATCTTCAGAGCAAAAAAATCCAACTTTATTCTCAACATACTCATTTTTAAGCTCTCTATTACAATACATGCATTTCTTCATCTTGTAGTTCCTCCAAAGATATCACTAATCTTTTTTCAAAATAAAATATACTCCTACTATTATTAACACTATAGCTGCAACTAATCCAACATTTCCTAAAATATTCCCAAAAATCATACAAGCAAATGCAGTAAAAGATACAGCACATAATATAGCTATAGGAAGTAATAATAGTTTTTGTCCTTTACCAAATACATATACTTGTAATAATCCTATAGCAACTGATAATGGATATATTGGCCATGTATATTTTGCAAAGTGCCAGTTTGTCATTGTTTCAAATATAAATAATATACTTAATGTTATTAATATTCCTCCTGGTAATAATAAAAAGACATATTGTTTAGTAGAAAAATAACTCAATTCAAAAATAAAACCAATAGCTAATATAATTAATGGCCATAATATTGCCATTGAAAATATTCTTATATTAAAAATATTGTTAAACAAAGTACAAGTTCCCATAAGTATTAATAATACTCCTAAACTCACTCTTGAAATTTTCACTTCACTCACCCCCAAATAATATTTTTTCATATTTAATAATATTTTAGTAGTGACTAAAGTAACAAAAAAGCTATAACATTAGTAATGAAACTAATATTATAGCTTTACAAATAGGTTGTCCTACACGTTTTCTTCTACAATTTCTTTATACACTTTTAATTACTATGTACTGGTACTTTAAAAGGATTTCTCTTATATTTAAATTCTTTATAAAAATGATATACAACTAAAGCAATATTAGAAATTAATGATATACTGCTAACTACTAATATTTCTTTATAATGATTTTCTTTTAGATTTAATGCTAATATTTATAGATAAAAAACTCAATATCAAATATAAAATAAAATTATTTCTATCATTTGTCTTTGAATGTTTATCTTCTGGTATCTTTGGCTTAACTTCCGGTACCTCCGGTTTATCTTCTGATACCTCTGGCTTGTCTTCATTGTCCCCAATAATAGCATCACCTTCACCGTTATACTTTTCTAATATTACAGTTTTATCCACCACTCCAGTATCCCAAGTCAACTTAGCATAATTACTGTATTTTTCTTTTAACTCTGTAATATTAACTTTATAAATCAAGAGATAAGATTTATTTGTATCCCCAAAATATATTTTCATACTATTATCTTCTATTTTATTCTTTAGAGAGTTTAATGATATCTGTTTTTCAAATTCCTTTACAGATTCACCATGTACATCAAACTTTGTTTCATATAGTTCTATTAAACTTTCATCAAATTTTTGTCCTTCTCCTAAAATATCTTCAAAAATAAGATTTTTTAAATTTTTTTCTGCAAAGTTTATTCTTACACCATATGCTGGATTTATCTGTTGATTTTCACTCCAAAACCCCCATTTTTCAATAATTTCATTTTTTATTGTATTAGCATGATTTATATCAATATGCACATTTTTCTTTTGCTCTTTTAATATAAACTCTAAATCAATATTATCCTTGTTCTCAATCTTTGAATATTCTAAACGTCTATTAAACGTTATATTTCCATTAACATTTTCTATATTTTCAATATTTTTATTGAAAATAACTTTAAGTTGTCTCCCTTTACAATAACATCTTCCTACCGCATTATTATCAGGAGTCAATATGTCAAATTCTATATCAGCATTTATAAATTCTTTTGGTAAAGTTATCGTAAATTCATCTAAATCTCTTAATTTATTTTTTGCACTCCATTTAATATTTATCACTATATCTTACCAATAATTAATTTTGCCAGTAGTATTATTTTCCTGAGTAATAAAAATATCATCTACAATACCACTTATTTCCAACGCATTAACTGTCATTACTTTAGCCATTGATAAAATTACAAATATAATATAACTTATAATTGAAATCCTACTAATTATTTTGGTTATATTCATAATTCACCTCCTATTTAATATTTGTTAGTGTAAAGTTTCTTTACACTCTTTTCTTAAAAAATATCTATAAAATCAAGGTTTCGCGAGTTTTTTTGCATAAAAATATACCTCTTGGACAAATGAAGTTTGATGACTCAAACAGTCCGGAATATCAGAAATTCAAAGTTGACAAACTGCCTAAAATATTTA
>JAQXTC010000210.1 GCA_029219285.1 Clostridiaceae bacterium | reverse complement strand
TATATTGAAACCCTCTATCACTATGTAATAACGGAGTAGTTCCAGGGTTGGATTTTATCGCTAAATCTAATGTATTAAATACAAGTTTGTTATTATTATGATTACTAAGATCATATGCAACTATTGATTTATCGTATAAATCAATAATTGCACTTAAGTAAAGTTTTTTGTTAGAGTTAGGAATTTTAAATTCAGTAACATCAGTTCCCCATTTTTCATTTGGCTTTGTTGCTAAAAATTCACGATGCAATATATTCTCAGCAATTGTTTTATTAGTAGAGTGTCTATAAGGTTTTCTTTTCTTTCTAATTACAGATTTAATACCTAGTAAATTCATTCTTCTTTTATCTCTTTTCTATTAAGCCACTTATAGTAACCAGCTCTAGAAATATTTAATGTCTTACACATCCAACTTATATCCCAGTTTCTTGTTTCTTTAAAAAATTTAATTGCTAAATATTTAGGTTCTAATTTTCCTTTAGCTAGTATCGCCTCCTTTCGATTTCCTGAACTTTTTTTAATAATTCTACCACCATATCTTTTTCTTCGAGCTGTCGCTTAAGACGAGCATTTTCTCTGCGTAGTCTTTCAACTTCATCAACTTCTTCAATCTGTTTTATGATGTCCACGTCTATCAATTAAAGCATTTTCGCCATTATCATCATACTTTTTTACCCATGAATAAACTTGACTATAAGAAACTTCATATCTTTCAGCAGTTTGTTTGTAGTTTCTTCCATTATTTATACAATATTTAACGATTTCTAAACGTTCTTCTTTACTTGTTTTTCTTTTTGATTTAGCCATATAGACCTCCCATTTCGGTTCATAATCTGTAAGTTCTATATTGCTATTATACTTCTTAACCCATCTCCTTAAAATACTTGCACTCAAAATGCCGTATCTAAAACAAATTTCTTCTATGCTAGCTTCACCGCTAATATAAGCTTCTACTGCTTCAATTTTTAAGTTAACAGAATATGATTTATTATGAGGTTTATCATATAAACTAGATTCTCCAAATAGTTCGTATTTTCTAGCCCAAACACGGACTACATTTCCATGATTGCTATTATATCGAATTCCTAATTCAGAACATATTTCTTTAACGCTCTTCCGACCTGAAAGATAGTCTTTAACGGCTTGTATTTTATCTTCAACAGAATACTTGAATTTTCTCCCCATAAAAAATACCTCCAAAGTAGATTTTGGTTATTTACCATGTCTACTTTAGAGGTATCATATCAAAATTTGTATACAGCTTTTTATTATATAAAATTTGTTTCGGTACTAATTGTGCTAAATTCTCAACAAAAAGTTTACTTCTACAAAATATAACATCAATAAAGCATATTTCTACTACAAATGTAATAATACTACAAAAAGCAAAGATATCCCTTTACATATAATTACCATTATAGTAAAATCAAAGAATAAAATACTAGTTGAACAAAGACTGGGTATTTATGTATTTATACAAAGGGGGGAAATGTATGAAAAAAAAACTAATATTATTACCAGGAGCAGGTTGTTCAAGAGAATTTTATGCTAATGTTATTCCTGTTTTAAGTAAATCTTTTAACGTAGAGATCATAGAATATTCGGGTAAAACTTTTGATGAAAACGTGAAAGATTTATTAGGTAAGTTATCTTCGGTTAAAGAGAAGTTTTTAATTGTGGCTCATTGTTTTTCAGGATTATTAATGGTCAAAGCTTTAGCAAAGAAGAGATTGAATAACTTAGAGGGTCTTGTACTTTGTAATTCAGTTGCAGATTTTACTAAATTATCGCCTGAATTTTTAGGACAAGATAATGGTGAACATAATTCTGATTATAAAGATTATGATGTGGTTTTAGAAGCAAAGCAACATATGTTACCACAAGATATAATTAATAATCAATTAGAAATTACTTTAGCTACTAATGTAACAGATTACCTAAAGTACATATCAGTACCTACTTTAGTTTTGGGCTCTGATAAAGATGGGTATTTTCCAGTTAATCTTTATAAGAATACTTACAAGTTTATTCCAAATGCTGAACTTGAGATTGTTCAAGGTGCGAGACATCTGGGGTTACTTACGCATGTACATGATTATGAAGAGTGTATAATGAACTGGATGGCAAAAATTGCTTAGCATTTAATTTGGGAGGAATTTATGTATATTATAATAATTATAGTTTTAATATCTTTATTAATTGTAAGTAGCATTTATTATATAAAAAAAATAAATGGACTTAATTTAGAAATAAAGAAGCTAGGTGAAACAATATCTAATAAAGAAAATGAACTAAATAATTTAACTGAAAAGATTGCTTCGTTTAAAGGGAAATTTGAAATTAAAGCACAAGTTTTTGAAAGTATTCGTTCTGCATCAGCTGATATTTCAGAATCAATTGAACAAGTTGCAGATAGTACAAATCATCAAGCTGAGGCATTAGAAAATGCGACTACTTCAGTTGAAAGTTTACAGAATAAAATAAATGATGCTTTATCTAATTCTAGTAAGGTAGTTGAAACATCAGAGAATACAGAAAAATTAATGCTAGAACAATCTGGACCAGCATGGATTAAGTTCGCAGAAAATCAAACTAAGGTTACACATGATACATTAGAATTAATTGATGAAATAACATCTTTAACTAAACATACTGAAATTGTTACTGATGTATTAGCTAAAATAGAAGCTATTGCAACAAGTACAAATCTTTTATCATTAAATGCATCTATTGAAGCAGCTAGAGCTGGAGAAGCAGGTAAAGGTTTTACAGTAGTAGCTAATGAAGTTAAGCAATTAGCAAATTCAACTACTGATTTAGTAAGTGAAGCAACAGCATCAGTTACTGCACTTCATAATTCAGTTTTGACTTGTAATGCAAAATCTGAAAATACAAAATCCTTATTCGAGGATAATGGTAGATTAATTCAAGTAGTTGTGGATATGTTAACTAAACTTCAAGAATGCATCGATAATTCAAAAGATGCTGGTGTAGCAGCAAAGAAATCATTAGATGCAACTGTTAGTGATTTTAATAAGATAAGTGATGTTATACAAACATTAAGTGGGCTTTCTGAAGAAAATTCAGCTATAGCAGAAGAAGTTGCAGCATCAGTAAAAGTACAAGATGAAAAATTTAAAGAGATATAATTTATACTTATAATGATTTATAAAAAGGGGTGTCGTTAGCAGTTTTTAACTGCTAATACGACAGTCCCTTTTTATTTTTAACATTGTTATTTCTCACCAAGAGAAAATGTTGTTATTATTTAGCAAAATTAAATTGGACTATGATATAATCTTATTTAAAATACAGTAATAAGTTAATCTTGGTGGCGATAAAATTGCTTTACATTAATGTCAAGATATACCAAAAGCATACGATAGTAATAATGTTACTATTATTCTGAGGTGGTTTTATGAGCATTAAGATTGATTTAAATGATAAAGCTAATAAAACAGAGGATAAAACAATATTAAATAAACAAAAGAAACCTGAATCAGATGATTTTAGTTTTAAAAATATATATGATTCTTCTAGTTATATAAATAAGATTAAGCAAAGAATTAAGAATGTAGATATAGAAGTTGGACAAGTGTGTGAAGGGGATATAGATAAATACTGTAATACAATGGAGAAAGCATCTGAAAAGAAATTTGCTAATAATCCTCATATTAAGATGTCACCAAAAGCACTTGAAAAAATGTATACTAATCCTGGATTTGCTGAAAAAATGATGTCTGATATTGAGTATGTAATTAATCCTAGAAATTACAATGACGATAATTCCAATATTGTATGTAGAATTTATATTGGAAGTGATGGGCAAATTCAAACTGTTGTTTCAGGACTTAAGGATAAAGAAAATGATACTAAAAATAATCGTAATCATAATACTAAAATAGTAAATAAAACTAGAATAAAAAATCGCATAATTAAAAGATATATTCTTGAAAAACGAAGATTGAGACGTTTAGAAAGCAATAAGAACTATGATCCTATTTCTTTTAATAGAGATTTATTTAATAATGCATTATTATTGGGTAGAAAAAATCAAATTTGAATAGATAGATACTATAGCTAATACTCTTTGTTGAAGTATTAGCTTTTTTTGTATTATTTACAATGAGTTTTCCATTTACTTTTCTTTATTATTTAGTAGAATATAAATACTATTAAAAATAAGGAGGAAAAATATTTGAGCGAAGATTTTCTAAAAAAACTTATAAAAGAATTACATAAAAAAGAATCTTTAGAAGACAAAGATTTAAAATTAGTTAGGGTTCAGTTTTTTAAGAAAAGTAATCTCCTTAAAGTTGTGGTCAGAGCAACAGAAAATTTAAGTAAGGAAGAAGAAGAGTATATAACAAATGTTATTATAAAAAACTTAGATTTAGATATTGATGTTGAAATAATTTGTTATAGAGATTTTTATAATGTGAGTGCAGAGGAAATAGCAAATAAATATTGGCTTGAGGTTACAGGTGATATTATTAGAAAAAATCCTTTAGCTAAACAAGTGTTATGTTCTTCTCATAAAACCATCAGTGATAAAAAAATTGTTATAAGAAGTGGTACTGATGCTTTAGTAAGACATTTAAAAGGTAAAAGAATAGAGGAACAAGTTTCACATCAAATTAATGATATCTTTAATTGTAAGATACATATTGAATTAGTGTACGATGAATCCTTAGAAGATAGAGATTATGAAGCTAAAAAGAAACAGGAATATGAAAAGATAGTTAAGGATGCTTTAAATGGTAGAAATGTCTCTAATTCTGAGCCTGCTCCTAAGGAAAAACAGGAAGCTAAAAATGAAGGGAATAAACCGAAGTATCAAAAACAGACATATAAGAGAGAACCTAAAGGTGAAAACTGCATTTATGGTAGAAATATTAGTATTGATGCTATGGCTATTAGAGATATAGATGAAACTTCAGGATATGTAGCTGTTGCTGGTGAAGTATTTAAGACTGAAATTATCGAAACTAGAACTGGTAAGATAATCTTAACATTCTTTATTACTGATTATACAAGTTCTATAACAGTTAAGTGCTTCTTAAAGCCAAATGAAACAGAAGAGGTTTTAGAAAATGTTAAGAAGGGACTTTACTGTAAAGTAAGGGGAGAAGCTGTTTATGATACATATGCCAGAGAAGTACTTCTAATGGGTCGTGATATCGTTAGAATGAAAAAGATTGAAAGAATGGATGGAGCAGATGAAAAGAGAGTCGAGCTTCATTTACATACTAATATGAGTACCATGGATGGAATATGTCCAGCTGCTAAAATAATTGAAAGAGCAGCTAAGTGGGGACATAAAGCTGTTGCAATTACAGATCATGGTGTTGTTCAAGCTTTCCCTGAAGCACAAAGTGCAGCTAAGAAACATAACATGAAGGTTCTATATGGTGTGGAAGCTTATCTTGTGGATAATGGTGTACCTTTAGTTTTAAATGAAAAAGGACAAACTATAAAGGATTCTTTTGTTGTATTTGATTTAGAAACAACAGGTTTTTCATCTAAGAATGATAAGATTATTGAAATAGGTGCTGTAAAAATTGAAAATGGACAAATCGTTGATAATTTTAGTGAGTTTGTAAATCCTGAAATTAGAATTCCATATGAAATTACAGAACTTACTACTATAACTGATTATATGGTTAAGGATGCAGAAACAATAGAAAATATTTTACCGAGGTTTATGGATTTTTGCAAAGGCAGTGTTTTAGTTGCTCATAATGCAGCATTTGATGTGAGTTTCATAAGAAAAAATTGTAATGATTTAGGTTTGAAATTTGACTATTCTGTTTTAGATACAGTCCCCCTTGCAAGGTACCTTTATCCAGAATTAAAAAAGGTTAAGCTTAATATAGTTGCTAAACATTTAGGGGTATCCTTAGAATCCCATCACAGGGCAGTTGATGATGCTAAGTGTACTGCTGATATTCTTTTAAAATGTTTTGAAAAAATTGAAGAAGAAAAGGAAATTACAGAATTAAGTGTGCTTAATGATACTTATCTAAGCAATATTGATATAAAAAAACAACCAAGCTATCACACAATAATTTTATCTAAGACTCAAAGTGGACTTAAGAATTTATATGAACTTATTTCTTCTTCTCATATAGATAATTTTCATAGAGTACCAAGAATAACTAAGACTCAGCTTATGGAGAAGAGGGAAGGGCTTATTATAGGGTCGGCCTGTGAAGCAGGTCAGCTTTATAAGGCTATACTTGATGGTAGAAATGATGCTGAACTTAAAGAAATTATTGAATTCTATGATTATTTAGAAATACAACCTACTGGAAACAATCAGTTTATGATTGAAAAAGGAATTGTTAAAGATTTAAATGAAATAAGAAGTATTAACGAAAAAATATATAACTTAGGTAAAGAATGTGGAAAAATGACTGTTGCTACAGGGGATGTTCACTTTTTAGAACCTCAAGATGAAGCTTTTAGAAGAATTATCATGGCTGGAAAAGGCTTTAAAGATTGTGATAATCAGCCACCATTATATTTTAAAACTACGGATGAAATGCTGAAGGAATTTTCGTATTTAGGTGATTCAAGAGCTTATGAAGTTGTAATAACTAATCCTAACAAAATAGCAGAAAGCTGTGAAATAATTAAACCAATTCCAGATGAAACTTATCCACCTAAAATTGAAGGTGCTGAGGACGATATCAGAAATATGACTATGAATAAGGTTCATTCAATTTATGGGAATCCCCTTCCTGAGATAGTGCAAAAAAGATTGGATAAAGAGCTAAATTCGATTATAGGAAATGGCTATGCCGTACTTTATCTAATTGCTCAGAAGCTTGTGGCAAAATCAATGAATGATGGATATTTAGTAGGTTCCAGAGGATCAGTTGGTTCTTCTTTTGTTGCTACAATGTCAGATATAACAGAAGTTAATGGACTGCCACCTCATTATGTATGTCCGGATTGTAAAAACTCTGAATTCTTTGATGATGGTTCAGTAAGTTCAGGAGCTGATTTACCAGATAAGAATTTTCATAAATGTGGAGCTTTATATATTAAAGATGGGCATTATATACCTTTTGAAACCTTCCTTGGCTTTGAAGGAGACAAAGAACCAGATATAGATTTAAATTTCTCTGGAGATAACCAAGGTGATATTCATAAATATACTGAAGTTTTATTTGGAGAAGGATTTGTATTTAAAGCAGGTACTATTGGTACTGTAGCAGAAAAAACTGCTTATGGTTATGTTAAAAAATATTTAGATGAAAGAAATATAATTGTTCCTAATGCTGAAGTTGAAAGATTAACTATTGGTTGTACTGGTATAAAAAGAACGACCGGACAACATCCAGGGGGAATCATGGTTGTACCTCAAGATAATGATGTTCATAATTTTACACCAATACAGCATCCTGCAGATGATAGTGAGTCAGATGTAAAAACAACACATTTTGATTATCACTCAATATCTGGGCGTTTACTTAAGCTTGATATCCTTGGTCATGATGATCCTACTGTACTCAGAATGCTTCAGGATTTAACAGGGTTAGATCCTAAGACTATTCCATTAAATGATCCGGGGGTTATATCATTATTTACTTCACCTGAAGCACTAGGTGTAACCAAGGAAGAGCTTGAATGTGAAGTAGGTGCTTATGGACTTCCTGAGTTCGGAACTAAATTCGTTAGAGGAATGCTTCTTGATACACAGCCTAAAAGCTTTGCAGACCTTGTGAGAATATCAGGTCTTTCACATGGTACTGATGTATGGCTTAATAATGCTCAGTATTACATTAAGGAAGGATATACAACACTTCAAGATTGTATTGCTTGTAGAGATGACATTATGGTTTATCTTATATATAGAGGCCTTGATCCTAAGTTAGCCTTTACTATCATGGAAAAGGTAAGAAAGGGTAAAGGACTTACTGAAGAATATGAAAAGGAAATGAGAGATCATGATGTGCCGGAATGGTATATTGAATCTTGTAAAAAGATTAAGTATATGTTCCCTAAGGGACACGCTGTTGCTTATGTTATGATGGCTGTTAGAATAGCCTATTATAAAGTGCATTATCCGTTAGCGTATTATGCAACATTCTTTACAGTAAGAGGTGATGAATTTGATGCTGATATTATTTGTAAGGGTGAAGCATCTGTTCATCATAAACTTCATGAACTTTATGATTTGGGAAATGCTGCAAGTGTTAAAGATAAAGGTTTGATTACAGTTTTAGAATTATCATTTGAATTATATAAAAGAGGGTTCAATATTTTAAATGTAGACTTGTATAAATCTGAAGCAACAACATTTACTATAGAAGGAAATGCTTTAAGACCACCACTGAATTCAATAAACGGTGTGGCAGATAATGCTGGACGTTCTATAGTTGAAGCGAGAAAAAATGGTGAGTTTATTTCAAAAGAAGATTTAAGACTTAGATCAAAAATATCCAAAACAGCTGTAGAAGCGCTTGCCAATCATGGATGTCTTGAAGGTATGTCGGAAACAAATCAATTATCATTATTTTAATTATAAGGAGAAGAAGGTAGAATGATTTTAATTTATTCTGCCTTCTTAGTTTTTATCTTACCAATTAAAAGAATAATAATTATAAAAATGGTGGCAAGTATAAATTCATTTTCTTTTAGAAATGAATAAAAAGTAGATGGCTCAGTATTTGAGTTTAATAAAGTAGTCATTGTTGTATTGCTTATTGCATGAATTATAATTGAAAAAGTTAAACATTTATTTGTTTTAGAGTATACGGTTGTTATTACAATTGATAAAAGAATTGTATGTAAAAGAAATAAGAACAAAGGAAAGTTGCTTTGGCTTGAAAAAGAAATAAAATACATAGGTAAATGCCAAAAGGTCCAAATAAAACCAACAATTATGCTAGAAAAGAATTGATTAAATCGCATACGTATATTTTCAAGAAGAAAACCACGCCATCCTATTTCTTCACCTAAGGGACCACCTAAAAGTAATATAAATACTAGATTGATTAAAAAACTTTGAAAATTAATTTGTTTGAAATTTGCATTGGAAAACAAATAGTATAGACTAAATAAAAAGAAATCGTAAATAATTATGTAAAGTGTACCTAGAATACAATGTTGCCAATTATGATTAAGGGGATTTAGTCGTTTTAATAAAACAAATAGACCTTCCTTTTTCTTTAAAGAAAATGTGAAAAGAATTCCCATAATACTTGGGGTGAAGCTTCCTATAGTCACAATTAATCCAAATGTAGATAAATTTAAATTTGTTTTATATAAAAGATAACCTATGCCCCAAATTGACCAGGTAATTAAATATGTCAATAGAACAAATGAGAGAATAGAATGTTTTTTTATAGTTTTCATTGAATTTTCCTCCAAGTATAATTAATATCTAGTAAATTATACCATTAATTATTAAGTGAATCGTGATTATTTGAGTAAATGAATAAATTCCATCCTGTGTTTTTTATAAATATAATTACAATTTTGAAGTTTCTTTTGTTTTGCTTGAATTGTTTAACTTAATGTGCTATACTTTTAAAGAAGATTATTTCCAATTGAATTTTTAAGTGGGAAAATTATGTTTCTCGCTTTTTTGTTTGTAACGCAACTATTAACTAGTTGCGTTTTTGATTAGACAAATATTTATGTTATATATTTGGAATAATAATCTTGAAGCAAAATTGAATATTGAAAAGGAGGTCATTGAGTATGAATAAAGATGCCTTAATTAAACAAATTGAAACTCTTGTTCAGCCAATAGCTGATGAGTTGAATTATGAACTTTATTACGTTGAATACGTAAAAGAAGATGGTGAATTTTACCTAAGAATATATATAGATAAGCCAGAAGGCATTTCTCTTACAGATTGTGAAAATCTTTCTAGAAGAGTTTCAGATATGTTAGATGCAGAAGATCCTATAAAGGATTCTTATTATCTTGAAGTTTCTTCACCGGGTCTTAATAGAGGACTTTATACTGATGAACATTTCAAGAAGTTTGTAGGTAGAGAAGTACTTGTAAAATTGAAGAGTGCTTTGAACGGTGCAAAATCTATCAAAGGAATTTTAACAGAAGTTGATGATGAATCCATTACTGTTGAAAGTGAAGAAAAAGTAAAAATAGTTAAAGAAAAAATTAAAAGTGCAAATTTAGATGGGGAAATATAACAAGGAGGATATAAAAATGAATGAAGAGTTTATAGGTGCTCTAAAAGAGATTGTAAAAGAAAAGGGGATTAGTGAAGATTTAATATTCACAACTATAGAAGATGCAATGGTTGCTGCATATAAGAAAAATTATGCAAACAACAACACAGCAGCACAAAATGTTAGAGTAAGTATTAATAGAGAATCTGGAGAAATTCATGTATATGCTCAAAAAGTTGTAGTTGATGATGTATATGATGATGTGACAGAAATATCATTAGATGAGGCAAAGACAATTAATCCTAAGTATGATGTGGATGATATTGTAGAACTTGAAGTTACACCTAGAAACTTTGGAAGAGTTGCAGCTCAACTTGCTAAGCAAGTGGTTACTCAAAGAATGAAAGAAGCAGAAAGAAATATTGTATACAATGAATACAAAGAAATGGAATACGATATAATAACAGGAACTGTTCTAAGACAAGATAAAGGAAATGTTTTTGTTAATCTTGGTAAACTTGAAGGGGTTATAGGTCCTAATGAACAAATGCCACATGAACAATATAAATTTAATGAAAAATTAAAACTTTATATTGTTGAAGTAAAAAATGGTTCGAAAGGTGCTATGATTCATGTATCAAGAACTCATCCAGGACTTGTTAAGAGATTATTTGAACTTGAGGTTCCTGAAATTTATGAAGGTGTTGTTGAAATAAAGAATATTTCAAGAGAAGCTGGTTCAAGAAGTAAAATAGCTGTTTGTTCAAATGATCCATAAATAGACCCAATGGGTTCATGTGTTTGACCAAAGGGCTCAAGAGTTCAAAAGATAGTAAATGAGTTAAAGAATGAAAAAATTGATATAATTAAATGGAGCAAAGAACCAGAAGAATTTATTGCTAATTCATTAAGCCCTGCTAAAGTTTTAAGTGTTGAAGTTAATGAAGAAGAAAAATCAGCTAAGGTAGTAGTAGATGATAATCAACTTTCACTTGCTATTGGTAAAGAAGGACAAAATGTTAGATTAGCAGCTAAGCTTACAAATTGGAAAATAGACATTAAGAGCAAGACTCAAGTTGAGAATTTGACTAATGAAGAAACTGTTGAAAATACAACTGAAGAAGCAGATAATACTGTAACTGAATAGAGGGGTGCTTTTAATGAAGGTTAAAAAAATACCACTAAGAATGTGTACTGGTTGTATGGAAATGAAACCTAAAAAAGAACTTATTAGAGTTGTAAAGAGTCCTGAAGGAGATGTGAGCGTAGACTTGACAGGTAAAAAGTCTGGAAGAGGCGCATACATTTGCAAGAATTTAGGATGCCTTGAAAAGGCTGTAAAAGCAAAAAGACTTAGTAGAAATCTTGATGTAAATATTACTGAAGAAGTTTATAATAGACTTAAGGAAGAAATCGGAAATGAATAGATTTTTTAATTTTTTAGGTTTAGCAAAAAAGTCAAGAAACCTTTTGGAAGGATACAGTAAATGTAATGAGGAAAGAAATAGAAGAAAACTTTATCTGTTTATAATATCTGTTGATGCCTCAGATTCATCTAAAAGAAAATTTATTAATCATTGTAAAATAAACGAAATACCATATATTGAAGATTTCTCAAAAGAGGAATTAGGATTAGCACTTGGAAGACCTGAAATAAAAATTTTAGGGGTTACTGATGAAAATATAGCCAAAAAGCTAATATCTCTTTACGGGGAGGAAAAATATATGAAATAGAATTTAATCGGGGGTGACTGTATGTCAAAAATTAGAGTGTATGAATTAGCAAAAGAATTAAATATAAGCTCGAAAGAATTGATAACAATCTTAATGGAAGAGTTTAATATAGAAGTTAAAAATCATATGAGCGTAATAGAAGATGAAGATGCAGAGCTTATCAAAGAATTATTAGGAGGAAATCCTGATATGGCAAGTGAAGTTTCTGCTGAAGGCGAAGGAAAAAAGAGAAGTATTGTTGATGAATACGAAGATCAAATAGCTGAAGAAGTTAATAAACATAACAAAAAGAAAAAGAAAACTAAAAAGCAAATAGCAGAAGAAAAGGCAAAAGCTGATCAAGAATTTGCAGAAAATACTATACTTGAAATTGGTGAAACAATTACAGTTAAAGAATTAGCTGATATGCTACATAAACCTTATGCTGATGTTATTAAAACAATGATGTTTGCTGGTGTTATGGCAGCAATGAATCAAGAAATTGATTATGAAACTGCAGCTAAAGTTTGTGAAAAGTATGAAATTCTTTGTGAAAAGAAAGAAGAATCAGATGAACTTGAAACTTTAGATGTAGATGTTTCTGGAGACGAAAATGCTGTTAAGAGACCACCAATCATTACTGTTATGGGACACGTTGACCATGGTAAGACATCACTTCTTGATGCTATAAGAAAAGCAAAGGTTACTGATACTGAAGCAGGTGGAATCACACAACATATTGGTGCTTATACAGTAAATGTTAAAGGTGAAGACATCACTTTCTTAGACACACCTGGACATGAAGCATTTACTGCTATGAGAGCTAGAGGTGCTCAAATTACTGATGTAGTTATTCTTGTTGTTGCTGCAGATGACGGTATAATGCCTCAAACTAAAGAAGCTATTGACCACTGTAAGGCTGCAAATGTGCCTATAGTTGTAGCTATTAACAAAATTGATAGACCGAATGCTAATGTGGACAGAGTTAAACAAGAATTAACTGAGCATGGATTAATATCTGAAGACTGGGGCGGAGATACTATATGTGTACCAGTTTCAGCTAAAAAAGGTGAAAATATTGGTCAACTATTAGAAATGGTTCTTTTAACTGCTGAAATGCTTGAACTTAAAGCAAATCCAGCAAGAAAAGCTAAAGGTACTGTTATAGAAGCTAAGCTTGATAAGGGAAGAGGAGCAGTTGCTTCATTACTGGTACAAAATGGTACTTTACATGTAGGTGATTCAATATTAGTTGGTTCAACTTATGGTAGAATTAGAGCTATGTTCGATGATGAAGGTAAGAAGATTAAATCTGCAGGTCCATCTATTCCAGTAGAAATTCTTGGACTTTCAGAAGTACCAGCTGCTGGTGATAGATTTAATCAAGTTAAGGATGAGAAAACTGCAAGAAGTATGGCTGAAGCTAGAAAAGATAAGATGAAAGCAGAAACACTTAATGCTTCACATAGAGTTTCCCTTGAAGATTTATATAGTCAAATCAAGGAAGGTAAAGTAAAAGAATTATCTATTATTGTTAAGGCTGATGTTCAAGGTTCAGTTGAAGCTATAAGACAATCTTTAGAAAAGCTTTCTACAGAAGATGTAAAAGTAAGAGTTATCCATGGTGCTGTTGGTGCAATAACTGAAACAGATATATCACTAGCTACTGCATCAAATGCTATAGTTATTGGATTTAATGTTAGACCTGATTCGAATGCTACTTCAGCTGCTGAAAGAGAAAATGTAGATATAAAAACTTACAGAGTTATTTATGATGCAATAGAAGATATTAAATCTGCTATGATTGGTATGCTTGATCCTGAATATAAAGAAGTTGTTCTTGGTAAAGCAGAAGTTCGTGAAACTTATAAAATATCAAGTGTTGGTACTATTGCAGGATGTTATGTACTTGATGGTAAGATAAAGAGAAACTCTGAAGTTAGAGTTATTAGAGATGGAATAGTAATATTCGAAGGAAATTTAGCTTCATTAAAGAGATTCAAGGATGATGCAAAAGAAGTTGCTAAGGGCTTTGAATGTGGTTTAAGTGTTGAAAAATACAATGACCTTAAAGATGGAGATATAATTGAATCTTTCGTTATGGAAGCTGTTCAAAGAAAAGAGCTATAAGAGGTGAGTCAAAATGGCAAACTATAGAGGCGGAAGAATAAACGAAGAGTTTAAAAGAGAAATAAGTGACCTTATACGTAATGAACTTAAAGATGTAAGACTAACAGCTATGATATCTGTTACTTCTGTTAAGGTTACTAAGGATTTAAGATATGCAAAGGTATATGTAAGTATTTTTGCTAAAAATGAAGAAGAAAAGAAAGAAAATCTAGAAGCTCTTAAAAGTGCAGCTGGATTTGTAAGAAGAGAAATAGCACAAAGAATTAATTTAAGATATAGTCCACAAATATTATTTGAAATTGATGATTCTCTTGACTATGGAATGAAAATTGATAGTTTGATAGAACAAACAAAAAGAAGATAAAATGGATTTTATAGAAATTTCAAAAGCTATTTTAAATGCAAAAAAAATAGGTTTGACATTTCATACTTCTCCAGATGGAGATGCCATTGGTAGTACTTTAGCAGTACTTAATGGTCTTAGAGAGTTAGGAAAGGATTCATATATTGTTTCAAGAGAAGTTATCCCAGATAACCTCTCTTTCCTACCTTTAGGTAATGAAATAGATGGAAATACGCCGAATCCTGTTAATGATACGGATTTGGTTATTGTTTTAGATTGTGGAAATGTAGATAGAATATGTGCTGATTTAACTGAATATGATGGCGATATTATAAATATAGATCATCATGTTACTAATGAAAATTATGGTAAGCTTAACTATGTAGATCCTGAAGCAGCAGCAACATGTGAACTTAGTTTATTACTTTTAGAATCACTTGGAATAATTTTTGATGAAAAAGACGAAACTTTAGCTAGAATAGGAAGTTGCATTTATACTGGAATAGTAACTGATACAGGTTCTTTTAGACATTCTAATGTTACAGAAAGAACCCATGCAATATGCTCTAAGTTAATAGCTTGTGGAGTTGATAATAATATTGTTCATAAAAATCTATTTGATAATAGACCATTTAACAAAGTAAAACTTATGGGCGATGCGTTATCGAGTATTGAACTTTTATGTAATAATAAAGTTGCATTTATTGAATTTACAATGGAACAATTGGCTTCTTATGAACTTGAAAGTACAGATACTTCAGATGTAATAAATATTGCTTTAAGCATTAAAGGAGTTGAAGTAGCTGTTATTACCAAAGAAGTTGAAGACGGTGTCAAAGCCAGTCTAAGATCTAAAAATAATGCTGATGTTAGAAGAGTTGCAGAAACTCTTGGAGGCGGTGGCCATATAAAGGCAGCAGGTCTTAAAATTGTCGGTTCAACGCTAAAAGAAGTAAAAGAAAAATTAATAAGTGAAATAGAAAAAGAGATTTAGCCTATGAATGGAGTAATTAACATTTTTAAAAATAGTGGTATGTCTTCCTTTGATGTTGTAAAGAAGGTGCGTAAAGTAGCTAGAGAAAAGAAGGTTGGACATACTGGGACATTAGATCCTGAAGCAACTGGAGTTTTACCTGTTTGTTTAGGTAAGGGTACTAAAATTATTGATTATATAATGAAAGATAAAAAAAGTTATTTTGTGACTTTTAAATTAGGTTTGAAAACAACAACTTATGATTTAGAAGGAGAGGTTCTTGAAGAAAAGGACACATCAAAAATAACTAAAGAAGAGACTTTAAACGCTATAAAGAGTTTTATTGGTGAGTATGATCAGATTCCACCAATGTATTCAGCACTAAAAAAAGACGGTGTGCGATTATATGAATTAGCAAGAAAAGGTATTGAAGTTGAAAGAGAAGGAAGAAGAATAACTATATATGATATTAAAGATATAGATATTAACTTACCTGAAATTTCGATGGAAGTAACATGTTCCAAAGGTACATATATAAGAAGTCTTTGTGTAGATATTGGGGATGCTTTGGGAGTTGGTGCTACAATGACTTATTTAAGAAGAACTCAAACATCCGTGTTTAGGGAAGAAGATAGTATTAATATTGAAGAATTAAATGAAGAAAATGTTAAGGACTATATTATTTCTATTGAAGATGCACTTGCAATGTATCCTAAGATTTATGCTAATGAAGGTTACAAAAAACTTCTTGTAAATGGAGTTAAACTTGCCGATAAACGAGCTTTTAAAATATTACCTGTTCTTAACAAGTTGTATAGAGTTTATGATTCAGAAAATAACTTTTTGGGTCTTGGAAAAAAAGATGAATCAGGGTTTAAGATGGAAAAACTATTAGTTTAGTTAGGGGTTTGTTTTAAATGATAGTAAAAGAAAAGAATTCTTTTAATAATAGCTATATTGCCCTAGGAAGTTTTGATGGTCTTCATATGGGTCATCTTTCTTTAATTAATAAGGCTATAGCTTTAGCGAAACAAAACAAAGGAGAAAGTATACTTTATAACTTTAAAAATCACCCAAAGACTTTAATAAATAAGAATTTTAGTCCAAAGCTTTTATTAGACAATGAAAATAAAGAAAAAATCCTTTATAAAATGGGGATTGATTATGTATATTTTGAAGAATTTAATGAGGCTTTTATGAAAAAAAGTCCTGAAGATTTTATTAAGTATATATGTGATAAATTCAAAGTTAAAGGTATAATAGTTGGATTTAATTATAAGTTTGGATATAAAAATTTTGGCGATGTGAATTTATTAAGGGAACTGCAAGATAAATATGGGTATAAACTTTATGTAATGGAGGCTTGTACATATTTAAATGATGTAGTAAGTAGTACAAGAATAAGAAATGAATTTATAAATGGCAACATTGAGATTGGAAATAAAATGTTGACTCGTGAATATTTTCTTGAAGGTGAAGTAACACATGGGAAAATGTTAGGAAGACAGATAGGTTTTCCAACAGCGAATATAGATTATTCTAAAGATTCATTATTACCTAAAGAAGGTGTGTATTATACTAATGTAATATGGAATAATAAATTATATAAAGGTATAACATCAATTGGAAATACACCAACTGTTAAAATTGAAAATATTACAGTAGAAACCTTCATATTAGATTTTAATGAAGATATTTATGGTGATAAAATTAAGGTTTATTTCTTGAAGTATATAAGATGCAATGTGAAATTCAATTCTTTAGATGAACTAATAGCCCAGTTAAATAAAGATAGAATTTTCGCAGAAAAAGAAAATTTAATGGAAAGTATGAAAAATGATTTACAATTGTAATACGTTTTGTTATAATCATTTAGGAACCTAGTCCTATGTTTTGAGGCGCCATCTCACTACGTGGAACTAAGGCGATTATATTTATGGAGGTGCTATATTAGCATGGATAAGGCAAAGAAGTTAGAAATAATTAAAGAATACGGTAGAAAAGAAGGAGATACAGGTTCTCCAGAAGTTCAAGTAGCTTTACTTACTGAAAGAATTACTGAATTAACTGAACACTTAAAGGTTCACAAGAAAGACCACCACTCAAGAAGAGGATTATTAATGATGGTTGGACAAAGAAGAGGTCTTCTAAATTACTTAAAAGAACAAGATATCGAAAGATACAGAGCTATAGTTAAAAAATTAGGTTTAAGAAGATAATCTTAGAGCGGGCTAGAACCGCTCTATTATTTTAAAAATGTTAGAAAATTATGTAAAAATTTCGTTGGTTGAAAGGAGGTCCTATAATGAGCAATGTGTTAAGCACAACTATTGCTGGTAGAGAAATGAAAGTTGAATTTGGAAAAATAGGGATGCTTTCAAATGCCGCAATTTTTATGAGTTATGGGGATACAGTAATATTAACAAATGTTAATGCGTCAGAAGAACCTAGAGAAGGAATAGATTTCTTCCCATTAAGCGTTGAATATGAAGAAAGATTATATGCAGCAGGTAAAATTCCAGGTGGATTTATTAAGAGAGAAGGTAGACCTACTAATGAAGCAATACTTCATGGTAGAGCTGTTGATAGAACAATAAGACCACTTTTCCCAAAAGGTTATAGAAATGATGTTCAAGTCGTTGATACAGTAGTATCTGTAGAAAAGGATAATTTACCGGATATCCTAGCTATCAATGCAGCATCAATGGGATTATGTTTATCTTCAATTCCTTATGATATTCCAGTTGGAGCAGTTCAAATAGGATTAGTTGACGGAAAGTTTGTTGTTAACCCAACTGCTGAAGAAAGAGAAAAAACAGAACTTCATTTAACTGTTTGTGCTACTAAAGAAAAGGTTATGATGATAGAAGCTGGAGCTAATGAAATAGATGAAGATACAATGATTAATGCTATTAAATATGGTTTCGATGCTTGTCAAGACATCATTAAATTCCAAGAAGAAGCTATGGCTAAGTTTGGTAAGAAAAAAGTAGTTCCTACTCTTTATAAAGTTGATGAGAATGTAGAAAAAGATATTAAAGAATTTGCATTTGACATGGTTAAAAAAGCTATGTATATCACTGATAAAGATGAAAGAAACGCAGCAATAGATGAAGTTAATGAAAAAGTAAAAGAAGAATTTGGTGAAAAATACGAAGATAAAGCAGAAGATATAAGAGAAACTCTATATACTATGCAAAAAGAAATTGTTAGAAATATGTTGCTTAATGAAAAGAGAAGACCAGATGAGAGAGCTTTTGATGAAATAAGACCAATAAGCTGTGAAGTTGGTTTACTTCCAAGAACTCATGGTACAGGTTTATTTACAAGAGGGCTTACTCAAGTAATGACTGTAGCAACTTTAGGATCAATTAGTGAAGTACAAATTTTAGATGGTTTAGATGAAACTGAAACAACTAAGAGATATATACATCACTATAACTTCCCAGGTTACAGTGTTGGTGAAGTTAAGCCACTTAGAGGTCCAGGAAGAAGAGAAATTGGTCATGGTGCTTTAGCAGAAAGAGCATTAGAGCCATTAATTCCATCTGAAGAAGAATTCCCATATACTATTAGACTAGTATCTGAAGTATTAAGTTCAAATGGTTCAACTTCTCAGGCATCAGTATGTGGATCTACTTTAGCACTTTTAGATGCAGGTGTTCCAATTAAGAGACCAGCAGCTGGTATTGCAATGGGTCTAATTACTTCCAAGGATGGAAGTCAAGAAGAAGTTTTAACTGATATTCAAGGTATAGAAGATTTCTTTGGTGACATGGACTTTAAGGTGGCTGGTACAACTGAAGGGATTACTTCAATTCAAGTTGATACAAAGCTACATGGTTTAAGTTTTAATGTTGTTGAAACAGCTATTAGAAATGCAAGAAAAGCTAGGGTGTTTATAATTGATAAGATTAATAAATGTATTCCTGCTGCAAGAACAGAAGTTTCTGCTTTTGCTCCTAAAACTTGCACAATGAACATTGATCCGGAAAAAATAAGAGATGTAATTGGTGCTGGCGGTAAAGTTATTAATAAAATTATTACTGATACTGGTGTTAAAATTGATATCAAAGAAGACGGAACAGTATTTGTT
>JAQXTC010000209.1 GCA_029219285.1 Clostridiaceae bacterium | reverse complement strand
ATGGTGAATCTTATAGAATGAAAGAAACAAAACAATGGTTAAAAGAGAGTGAAAAGCAAACTTGCTAAATTCCATTTTTACCATATTCTGATGGCTGACTTTTTAATGCTTTTTTGGTTCCAAGTTGATGTATAAAATACACCAATGACTGCAACAAAAATCGCTAAAAAATAATGTAATTTTGTGAAGTCGCTTTTTATGTTACTTTCTTCTGAATCATAGTAAGCAACTCTTTTTGTTATTTCTTTGTTTAAATTTTCTTCAAATTGTTTATTCATTTTTACTCCTTTCTCTCATATAAATTTAATGATTTTTCACCATATAATTTACAGTATTTATACCATATATAGACATAATTACCCACAAGTTTTCCTATAGATTCTTGATATAGAGCCCATAAATACCAATAGTAAGAACAAATTGATATATAACCTAAAAAGTGAGCTAATTCTTTATCACTAGGAGTATGTTGTAAGTATTTTGTTATAACTTCAATTGCTTCTTCATATGTGTAATCTGAACAACATATAAATGTACCTAAATCTACTGCTGGATCTGATATTCCTGAATATTCCCAATCAATTAGATACATATTTTTATTACTGTCAATTAAGAAGTTTGGATTATAACAATCACAATGGCATAAACAAGTTTTATATGAATCATTTTTTAAATATTTATATAATTTATCCATTTTTGAATGTAAATTATGTAAATCGGATTGAGTTATATTTGGGTCACGACTAATAATATTATAGAAGTTTAATGATTTTTCCCATATATCAAATTTATAGTCTGATTTAACTTCGAAATTATGTAATTTACGCATGTAGCTAAGTGCTAAATCAACTTCTTCAGTGTTGTGATAATCAAGCATAGTAGCATTATCAATGAAATATGATATTTTGAAGCCTTCTTTTTCATCCATATATAAGAAGGTATTATCAAGACCTAATTCTTTGGCAATAGTCATGGAAAAAGCTTCACTTTTTCTATTTATATATTCATCTGTCCCAACCCCTGGATGTCTATAAACATACTTTTTTCCTTTGCATTCAAAAGAAAAAGAAGTATTTGTTAAACCACTTTTTATTGGTTTTATATTAATGATGTCTTTTTCAGAGCAGTTTAATACTTTACATATATTTTTCATAATATATGAGTCGGTATTATTTATATATTCTTCATCAAATGCTCTAAGTTCATCTAAAGAATCGAATTCCTTTATAGCATCTTCATCGTATTTTCTTATATACATATCTAATTCTTTAATATGTTTCATATATATTTGTTCCCATAGAAGTGAACGAGATTCTTCACATTTATATTCTTCTATTAAAATAGGAAGGAATTTTTCTGAGAAATCTTTAGAAAAGTAAACGTGACCTAGCATAAACCATGATTTTTCATCACCTATAGTTACTTTTTGGATTAAGCCTTTATTGTTAAAGGTTATACAATATTCATCAGTCCATTCTTCTGAATAAACGGCAGAGTAATAAGCTCTGTAAACATATTGTTCAAAAACATTTTCTGCAAAGTAATCATCTGATGAACATATATATGTATTTTTTAATTTATCTTTTACAAGCATTAATGTAGAAGGGTTATTATAACGATAGTAATCTTCATTAACTACAATATTAACGTTATATTTTTCTTCAAGGTAGAAAAACATTTGTTTTTTGTAACCTACAACAACAGTAATATCATTAATACCTGCTGCTTTAAGTTGTTCGATTTGACGTTCAATAAGTATTTCACCCTTAACCTTTAACAATCCTTTTGGTTTTTCATATGATAGTGGAGCAAAACGACTTGACATACCAGCAGCCATAATTATTGCATTATCAACTTTAAAATTGTCTAATTCGCAATTACCTAAATCAGTTATTTTGTTATTTGAAATAAAGTTTAAGCTTTCTAGTTGTTTTATGTTATTGTTAACACTTCCTAATGAAATGTTAAGCTTCGATGAAATATTTCGTTGAGTTATGTTTTCAGAATTTTTATATAGTAACAAAATATTAAATTGATCTTTTGTTAACATGAGCTACCTCCTAAATTGTATAAAAAATGACATATTGTGTGTTCACAATATGGAATTATAGCTATAAAAATGAACAATTATTTATATATTAATATATTTATAGAAAAATATGAAGTGTTTTGGACTTTTTTGTAATAATTTTAAGATAATCGCACTAAAATTTTACTAAATAATTAAATTATAGTGAAAAAGAAATTTAATTGAAAAATATGTTTGGTTGTTTTATAATTTTATTTATTACCAAATTCAAACATAATATACTAAAAGTAAATAAATATGTAATAAATGTTTGTCTTATATTAGGAGGAAAGTATTTATGATACCTATTTTATATATAATAATTCCTTGCTATAATGAGGAAAAAGTATTGCCAATAACAAGTAGTATGTTTTTAGATAAAGTTAATCAGCTTGTTTCAGAAGGGAAAATTTCTGAAGAAAGTAGAATTATGTTTGTTAATGATGGAAGTAAGGATAAAACATGGGATATAATATGTGAATTATCACAGAAAAATAAATGCTATATAGGAATTTCTCAAAGTAGGAATAGGGGACATCAGAATGCAGTTTTGGCTGGTTTGATGGAAGCAAAGGATAAGTGTGATATAACAATTTCTATTGATTGTGATGGACAAGATGATATAAATGCTATGGATAAAATGGTAGATGCATATTTAGATGGTAGCGAAGTTGTTTATGGAGTTAGAAGTCAAAGAAAGACAGATACTTTCTTCAAACGTTTTACAGCAGAATCATTTTATAAAATAATGAATTGGATGGGGGCTGAGGTAGTATTTAATCATGCAGATTATCGTTTAGTTTCTAGTCGAGTTTTGCAAGAATTTCAAAATTATAAAGAAGTAAATATATTTTTACGTGGAATGTTTCCTCTTGTTGGCTTTAAGAGTACATCAGTTTATTATGAACGTCATGAAAGGATAGCGGGAGAAAGTCATTATCCACTAAGTAAGATGTTAGCGCTAGCATTTGATGGAATAACAAGCTTGAGCATAAAACCTATTCGTTTGATTACTATTTTAGGTGGTATTATTGCTACATTTAGTTTTATTGCTGTAATCTGGTCTGTTGTTTCGCAGATTTTAGGAGACACAGTACAAGGTTGGGCAAGCATGACAAGCATCATGTGTACTATTGGAGGCATACAATTATTGAGTTTAGGAGTTGTTGGTGAATACATTGGTAAAATATACATGGAAACTAAACATAGACCTAGATATATAATTAGTGATAGAACTAGTGATATGTTAAAATAAGATATATCCTATACGAAGTAATGAAAAAATATGTCGTATAGGATATTTTTTTTATTATTAGCTAAGTATGTAATAAAATTTTAATTTATATTAACCCAATTTAAGGTACAATACTAAGTGATAATTAATTAGGGGGTGTTGAATGAAAAATAAAAGGTGCTGGAAGATTTGTAGTATTTTGGCTTGCATATTATGGATGATATTTATTTTTCATAACTCTAGTCAAGATGGAAACTCATCTTATAGTTTTAGTGGCAAATTTCTAGATAAAATAATTGAAATTAAAGATAAATTAACGAGTAGTACTGAAGGGAGTTTATCAAATTTAAAATTATCAACTGGTGAAATAATGGCTGTTAATTTAACTGGAGAGGGAAATTTGGTTTCTAGTAATAATTTGAGTTTAAGTATTTTGCCAAGCTTTAGAGGTTTAACTAGAAGTCAGCAGAATGATATTATAAGAAAATATGCTCATGCTTTTGAATTTTTTATATTAGCAATTCTTTTTGCCAATGTATTATTTGCTTTCAATTTTAAAGGCAAGAAAGCCATAATATATGTATTATTTGCAGTATTGTTTTATGCATGTACTGATGAATATCACCAGATGTATGTAGCAGGAAGAAATTCGAGCATTAAAGATGTTTTTATCGATTTTGTTGGTGGTATATTTGGTTTATTTTTTTATTACATATTGTTTTATACTAAGGAAAAAACACGTAAATTCTTTAAGTGATATATAAAATAGGATATAATGTAAAATATGATAAAACTAATTGGAGGGATTGAAAATGGCAGTTTTAGTAACTGGAGGTCTGGGCTATATTGGTAGTCATACAACAGTTGAATTACTTAATGCAGGAAAAGAAGTTATAGTAATTGATAATTTATATAATAGTAAGGAATTAGTTAAAGATAGAATAAAAGAAATTACAGGAAAAGATATTAAGTTTTATAACATAGATTTAGTAACTGACAAGGAAGATGCAGATAAGGTTTTTGAAGAAAACAATATTGAATCAGTAATTCATTTTGCAGCTTATAAAGCAGTAGGTGAATCTGTTGAAAAACCTTTAGAGTATTATAGTAATAATTTAATTTCTACATTAAATGTATTACAATTAATGAAAAAGCATAATGTTAAGAACTTTGTGTTTAGTTCATCAGCAACAGTTTATGCAGCAGCAAAGGAAATGCCATTAAGAGAAGATTTTGAACCTTTGACATCAACTAATCCTTATGGAAAAACAAAGGTTATGATAGAGGATATACTTAGAGATTTATATTTTGCAGATAAATCTTGGAATATAGCATTGCTTAGATACTTTAATCCAATTGGTGCTCATGAAAGTGGAATGATTGGAGAAGATCCAAAGGGAATTCCCAATAACCTTGTTCCATACGTAGCTAAAGTAGCTGTTGGAGAGCTTGATCATGTTAATGTATTTGGTGATGATTATGATACACCAGATGGTACAGGGGTAAGAGATTATATTCATGTTGTAGACTTAGCAAAAGGTCATGTAAAAGCTTTAGAAAAGCTTGAAACTAATTCGGGTCTTGTAACATATAATCTTGGTACAGGTAATGGATATAGTGTTTTAGAAGTAATTAAAGCATTTAGCAAAGCTGTAGGCAGAGAATTACCATATAAAATTGGACCAAGACGTGCTGGAGATCTTGCAACATGTTATGCTGACCCATCAAAAGCCAATAAAGAACTAGGATGGAAAGCAGAAAAGACATTGGATGATATGTGCGCAGATTCTTGGAGATGGCAAAGCAAAAATCCAAAGGGATATAATTAGTAAAAAGACCTTGGTTTGACAAGGATAATCATAAATATTATGATTAACTATGGCACAGATTTATAGTACGTAAATCATATATTTTTAAGGAGTGAAAAATACATGTCAAATTTTAGTTTTATAAAAACAAAAATTGAAGGTGTCTATATTATAGAACCAAAAGTTTTTGGGGATAATAGAGGCTATTTTATGGAAACATACAATAGAGAACAGTTTGTTGAAGCTGGCCTCGATATGACATTTGTTCAAGATAATGAATCAAAATCAAGCAAGGGAGTTTTAAGAGGTCTTCATTTCCAAACACAACATACTCAAGGAAAGCTTGTAAGAGCTACAGAAGGAGAAGTATTCGATGTTGCTGTTGATTTAAGAAAGGGTTCTCCAACATATGGACAATGGGAAGGTGTCATTCTTAGTGCAGAAAATAAGAGACAATTCTACATACCAGAAGGATTTGCTCATGGATTCTTAGTATTATCTGATAAGGCTGTATTTAATTATAAGTGTACAGATTTCTATGATCCAGAACATGATGGAGGCGTTATGTGGAACGATCCAGATATCGGAATAGAATGGCCACTTGAAGGAATTGATGAAATATTATTATCTGAAAAAGATAAAAAACATAAAGGACTTAAGGAATTAGACGTTCCATTTGTTTATAATAAGTAAGAAATATTATTACATTAATATTATGATTGTGTATTTTTCGCACAATCATAATATTTTTGTAAAGATACAGGAGAGTTTTTATAGATGGGTGTTTCAGTAGTAATCCCAAATTATAATGGAGAAAAGTATTTAAAAGCTTGTTTAGAGAGCTTAATGGAACAGTCTCTAAAACCAGAAGAAATTATAATTGTTGATAATGCTTCAAAAGATGGGAGTATTAAATACATAAATGATAATTTTAAAGATAAGGTAACGTTAATTGAATTGGATGAAAATTACGGCTTTAGTGTAGCTGTAAATGCGGGAATTAAGAGAAGTAAAAGTGAGTTTGTTGCGCTATTGAATAATGATACAGAACTTCATAAAGATTGGCTTAAAGGTCTGTATGAAACAATAACAAAAGACGATAATATCTTTTCTGCATGTAGTAAAATGATTAGATATAATGAAAGAGATATTATGGATGATGCCGGAGATGAATATACAATTTTGGGTTGGGGATCCAAAATCGGTGATGGTAAAAAGATTTCAGAATACAATATTTCAAAAGAAGTTTTTTCTTCTTGTGCAGGTGCAGCAATTTATAGGAATAGCATTTTAAAAGAGATTGGACTTTTTGATGAAAACTTTTTTGCATATTTAGAAGATATGGATATTTCATATAGAGCAAGAGTTTATGGTTATAAAAATTATTATGCAGCTGATTCTGTTATTTATCATGTTGGTAGTGGAACAAGCGGAAGCAGGCATAATTCATTTAAGGTTAAACTTGCAGCTAGAAATAATATATTTTTGCTATATAAAAATATGCCTGGACCTCAATTAGCGCTTAATTTTTTATTTATATTAATAGGAATTTTGATTAAGTGGTTATACTTTACAATGAAAGGCTTTGGCAAAGACTATATAGGTGGAGTAATTGAGGGAATAAGATTAAGAAAGAAAATTAATAGGGTAAAATTAAAACATAACCTATATAATTATATAAAAATAGAAAAAATGTTAATTAAGAATACATTACACCTTTTAAAGAGAGGATAGAATATGATTAAGGAAAATCAGAAATTAGTTAACAAGTTTACGATTGTTATAGATGTTTTAGTGATAATTGCTTCGTTTTTAATTACTTGGTATATAAGGATGGAAAGCGGTGTTATTACATTAGAAGGTGGAACATTATCATTTGAGGAATATTTTATTCCTTTCTTAGTAATGGTTCCAGTGTATTTGATTATTTATAATTATAAGAGATTATATGATAATGGCAGAATGGTTTTTATAAGTAAGCTTATTACCAATACTATTGTTGCTAATGTTTATGGAATAGTAATATTCTTAGGAGTATTATTTGTAACTAAGAGAACTCACTATTCAAGATCCCTTTTAATTATATTTTTTATTGTATGTACAGTTCTTACATGTATTGAGAGAGTTGCAATAAGACTTTCACTTAGAGGATTTAGGAAAAAGGGATATAATGTTCGTTATACAGTTTTTGTAGGGTTTAGTGATGGAACTAAAAAGTTTAATAAACTAATTAATGACAACAAACATTGGGGATTAAAGGTTATAGGGATTTTTGAAGATTCAGAAGTCAATTATGATGGAATTCAGTATCTAGGGAAAATTGAAGAT
>JAQXTC010000208.1 GCA_029219285.1 Clostridiaceae bacterium | reverse complement strand
TAGAGAGAATAAAAAAAGATGAAGTGTTGTAGAAATTGCGATAAAGATTGTGTTAGTAAGGTACCTATATTTAAAACTTTAGATGGGGAACAAATGCTTAAAATAGCATGTAAAATTGAACACAAAGAATTTAAGAAAAATGAAATTATATTTAATGAGGAAGATAAGGGAAGTACATTATATTTTATAAATGAAGGTCAGATAAAACTTTATAAATATACTAGAGATGGAAAAGAACAAATATTACATATTCTATCTAATGGTAAATTTTTTGGTGAATTGAATTTACTAAAGAAAACTACTTATAATTTCAGTGCTAAAGCGCTTACTAATTGTAAGGTTTGTACATTGCAAGAGGATGAATTTAAGGAAATTATTAAAGAAAATCCAACTATAGCTATTAGTCTTTTGGAGGAAGTAACTGAGAGATTAACAGAAACAGAGAAACTTGTACAAAGTTTAGCTACAAATGATGTTGATGCTAGATTGGCGTATCTTTTATTAAACTTTAGCGAAAGATATGGCAAAAATAATGGACAAAACGTGGAATTTACTCTTCCAATAACTAGAGAAGATATGGCTAATTTTATTGGAGTTACAAGAGAAACTATAAGTAGAAAATTAAGAAGACTAGAGGATGATAAGTTGATAAAAATATCTGGCACTAAAAAAATAACTGTATTGGATAAGGACTCATTAAAAGAATATATTTAGAAAATGTGATTAAATGTGATTTTAATCACATTTTTTTTGTTTACATGGCAATATAATTAAGCCATATTAAAACAGAAATAAGGAGATACTAATTATGAAAATAGTTTATTATAGTCAAAGTGGCAATACAAAAAATATGGCAGAAATTATTAAAAAAGAAATGGAAGCGGCGGGTCAAAACGTTGAACTTTTAAATGTTGAAAATGCTTCTTATGATGATATTAAAGATCAAGAAGTAATTATTTTAGGATGCCCAGCATCAGGAGATGAAGTTATAGAAGAATTTAGTATGGAACCTTTTGTAGAAAATCTTTCAGATAAAATCAAAGGTAAAAAGGTAGCTTTATTTGGTTCTTATGGCTGGGGTGAAGGACAATGGATGGAAGATTGGCAAGAAAGAATGGTTTCTTATGGAGCAGAACTTGTAACTAAAGGTTTAATTGTAAATGAAGCAGAAGATGGAGATGAAAAATGCGCTAAATTTGCTAAAGAAATATTAAAAACAATAAATTAATAGGAGGAGTTACTTTATGGCAGATAAAATTTGGACAGGGTTTAAAGAATGTAAAGTGTTCAAAAAAGTTAAAGAAGATGAAAATGTATATTCATTTTATATAAAAAGATTAGATGATGAAGTAATGCCTGAATTTATTGCAGGACAGTTTGTTTCAATAAGAGCAAAGCAAAAGGATGGAACTTTAACAAAGCCGAGACAATATACATTATCTATGAATTACAAAGAAGATTATTATAGAATAAGTGTTAAAAGAGAAGAAGAAGGTTGGGTAAGTAAAGTACTTTGTGATGACATAAATGAAGGCGATACTGTTGAAATGACTAAGCCAGTTGGAAAATTTGTTTTGAAAGATAACGATAGACCTCAAGTATTAATTGGTGGAGGAATTGGAATAACACCAATGCTCACTATGGCTTATGATGCTGTTAAGAGTGATAGAAAAATTTATTTAATATATAGCACAAGAAATTTAGAAAACCATAGTTTTAAAGAAGAAATTGAAACTTTAGATAAAGAAAATAGTAATTTAAAGAAAATAATAGTTTATACTCGTCCAACAGAAGATGATGAAAAGAGGCATGACTTTGACTTGAAGGGAAGAATTACAAAAGAATGGATGGATGAAAATCTTCCGAAAGATGCAGACTTCTACTTCTGCGGTCCAATACCATTTATGCGAGGTATGTATCATAATCTAGTGGATATAGGTATAAGAAAAGAAGATATAAATTATGAGTTATTTACAGCAGGTGAAGATATAACAAAATAGTTTGCAAAGGAGGAAAGTAGCATGTTTAAAGGCATTAAGAATGAAGACAAAGTATATAAGAACTTAGTTAATGGAGAATGGATAGAAAGTAAAAGTGGAAAAACAATTGATATTATTTCACCTCTAGATAAGTCATTACTTGGAAAGATACAAGCAATGAGTAAAGAAGAGGTAGATGAATCTATCCAAACGGCAAAAGAAGCTCAAAAGCTTTGGAAGGAAACTACACTAAATGAGAGAGTAAAAGTTTTATATAAAGCTGCTGATTTGTTAGAAGAAAATGTTGATGAAATAGCTAATATTCTAATGATGGAAATAGCTAAAGACATGAAAAGTGCTAAAAGCGAAGTTAGTAGAACTGCAGATTTTATAAGATTTACAGCAGATGCAGCTAAAAATCTAAGTGGGGAAAGCCTTCCAAGTGATAGCTTTCCTGGATTCAAAAATGATAAAGTTTCTATGGTTAAAAGAGTTCCATTAGGAGTAGTTTTAGCGATATCTCCATTTAATTATCCTATAAATCTTGCTGCATCAAAGATTGCACCAGCTGTAGTTATTGGTAATTCAGTAGTATTAAAACCAGCAACTCAAGGAAGTATTTCAGGGCTTTACTTAGCAAGAATTTTTGAACAAGCAGCTTTACCAAAGGGAGTGTTAAACACTATAACAGGAAAAGGTAGTGAAATAGGAGATTATGTAACTACTCATAATGATATTAATTTTGTTAACTTTACAGGAAGTACTGAAATTGGATCAAGAATTTCAAAATTAACATCAATGACTCCACTTCTTATGGAACTTGGAGGTAAGGATGCAGCCATAGTTTTAGAAGATGCAGATTTAGATTTAGCTGCTAAAAATATAGTAGCAGGAGCGTATTCATATTCTGGTCAAAGGTGCACAGCAGTTAAAAGAGTTTTGGTTGTTGATAGTGTAGCAGATGAATTGGTTAAAAAGGTTAAGGCTTTAGTTGAAAAGTTAACTATAGGAAATCCAATGGATAAAGAGGCAGTAGATATAGTACCATTAATTAGTGACAAGTCAGCAGATTTTGTTTGTGATTTAATTGAAGATGCTAAAAATAAAGGTGCAGATATTGTTGTTGGAGGCAATAGAGAAGGAAATTTAGTCTACCCAACATTAATTGATTCAGTATCTCTTGATATGAGGGTTGCTTGGGAAGAACCTTTTGGACCAGTACTTCCAATAATAAGAGTAAAAGATAAGGACGAAGCAATAAAGATAGCTAATGAATCTGAATATGGATTACAAAGTTCAGTATTCACTAATAGCATAAACGATGCTTTTTATATAGCTGATAAGTTAGAAGTAGGAACAGTTCAGGTTAATAATAAAACTGAAAGAGGACCAGACCACTTCCCATTCTTAGGAGTTAAAGCTTCAGGTCTTGGAACACAAGGGATTAGATATTCTATTGAAGCCATGTCTAGACCAAAGGCTACAGTAATTACTATTGGAAAATAATTAATAATTAAGAATTAATAATTAATAATTAAGAGTTTAGGAAATAACTCTTGCAGAGTTATTTTTGATTATAGATTAAAAGAGCAATTTTATGAATTGCTCTTTATTTATTATATTTTTTGCTAAATAGAAAATACTATGATTATCATGGTTTTTATAGGAGGTAAAGTTAATATGAGCGATCAAGGAAATAATATGGATTTAGAATATCCTATGTTTTGCTATCAATGTGAACAAACTGCAGGGGGAAAGGGATGTACTAAATTAGGTGTATGTGGTAAAACTCCTGAAATAGCTAACCTTCAAGATTTGCTGATATTTCAAATTAAGGGTATAAGCTGCTACGCTAATGTTTTATTAGAAGAGGGAGAGAAAATAAATAAAATTATAGTAGGTTTTATAGAAAATTCTTTGTTTACAACATTAACAAATGTAAATTTTGATGCTGATGTTCATGTGAAGATGTTAAAGCAATCTCAAGAAATAAAAGAAAATTTACGTTCAAAAGTAAAAAAATTAAAAAATGACACTGAACATGCTACATATAATTTGAGTGATACTAAAGCTGAAATGCTTAAAGATTCAAGAATAGCGGGAATAATGTATGACAAAGATTTAGATCCAGATATTCGTTCATTAAGACAAACTATAGTTTATGGATTAAAAGGAATTAGTGCGTATGGTCATCAAGCTAGGGAACTAGGCTATTATGATGATGAAGTTGATGATTTTTATATTAGAGCATTAGAAGCTACAACTGATGATAGTTTAACTGTAGAAGATTTAATTAGATGGACTATGCGAACTGGTGAAATGAGTATTGCTGTTATGAAAAAACTTGATGAAGCTAATACTACAGTATACAAAAATCCAGAACCACATATGGTAAATGTAAATATTAAGAAGGGACCATTTATTATTGTTTCAGGACATGACTTAAAAGATTTAGAAATGATATTAGAACAAACTAAGGATAAGGGCATAAATGTATATACTCATGGAGAAATGTTACCATGTCATGGTTATCCAGAACTTAAGAAATATAAACATCTTGTAGGAAACTTCGGAAGTGCATGGCAAAATCAACAGAAAGAATTTGATGGCATTCCAGGATGTATTTTGATGACTACAAACTGCTTAATGAAACCAAGAGAATCATATAAAGATAGGATATTTTCAACTAATGTTGTTGGTTGGGATGGAGTAAAATTTATTGAAAAAGATGAAAATGGAAATAAGGATTTTACACCGATTATTGAAAAAGCATTAGAGCTTGGTGGATTCAAAGAAGATGAAGAAAGACATGATATTGTAGTTGGATTTGGTCATCATGCTACTTTGAGTCATGCTGGTGAAATAGTTGAAGCTGTTAAAAACGGTGATATAAGACATTTCTTTGTAATTGGTGGTTGTGATGGTGCAAGACCAGGAAGAAACTACTATACTGAGTTTGCTAAAGCTGTGCCAGATGATTGTGTTATCTTAACATTAGCATGTGGTAAATATAGATTTAATAAGTTAGACTTTGGAGAAGTTGCAGGACTTCCAAGGTTATTAGATGTTGGTCAATGTAATGATGTTTATTCAGCAGTAAAAATAGCTACTGCTCTTGCAGATGCTTTTGATACTGATGTGAATTCATTGCCTTTATCAATAATATTATCTTGGTATGAACAAAAAGCTGTAGCTGATTTATTAGCATTATTATCACTTGGAATAAAGAATATTTACTTAGGACCAACTTTACCTGCATTTATAAGTCCTAATGTACTTCAATATTTAGTTGATACATTTAATTTAAGACCTACAAGTAATTATGATGATGATTTAAAATCATGCTTACAACAATGTGTTGAATAATTAAAATTAAGAGTAAAAAAACTGTGATTTAAATCACAGTTTTTTGTTTTAAAGTATTATATTATGTTATCAGACTATATTACTAAAATAATATTTCACACCTAAATTCAATCCTTTTTTGTTAGTGGTGTATATCTTTATAGGTTAAAAGATATACACCACTTTTTGGTAATTTTAAGGGGTTTAATATATAATAATAAACAATGATACGATACGTAGCAATGGTGTAAAGTGAAGTATATAGCCATTTTGAAGAGAAAAGGATAAAATTTCTAATATAAAAGAAAAAGGGAGAGATAAGTATGACTTTAGGTGAAAAAATTAAAACTTATAGAAAAAATATGGGATTATCACAGGAGGCCTTAGCTGAAAAGTTATTAGTATCTAGACAGGCAATAACAAAATGGGAAAATGATTTGGGTATACCAGATGTGAATAATTTGAAAAACATAGGAAAGTTGTTTGGTGTAAGTGTTGATTGCTTATTAGATAATGATATAAGTGAAACTCAACAGGTTATGAAAGAGGAAATTAATTTAAAAGACTATAGTAGCTCAGGTTTATTAAAAGAAAGACATGCGGCTGTAGTTAAGGCAAAGTATCCTGATGCTGATGCCATATATCCATTAGCAAGAGAAAAAAAACTTAGTAAAATTGAAAAAATACTAGATTTTTTTATTGGAGCAGGAACATTAGAAGTAGTTGATGTATTAAATAATTTAGATTTTTATTTTCTTGTGGAAAAAGGTAATAAACAATTGCTAGTAAGAGTTTCAAAGACATTTATAGAAAGTAAAGTATTAAGCGTAAAATTTGAAGGTAATAAAAGCGTAATTGATGGTAATATCTTCACTAAGGGAGCTAGGATTTAGGAAAGTATCAGCTTTTAAATGGTAAATTTAAGAGCTGATACTTTTTATTATTCTATAAAAATATAATAAATAATAAAAATTTTTTAGTTGTTTCAAGCAATGTTGTAACATGTGTTACGGAATTTGATTAATCTTGAATATATAATGTGGATATAAGATAAATATAGAATTTTGGAGGAAAAAACAATGGAAAATAAAATGTTTTGTTTCCAATGTCAAGAAACAGCAGGATGCACTGGATGTACTAAATTTGGTGTTTGTGGAAAGAGCCCAGATCTAGCAAGAATGCAAGATTTATTAATATATGTAACTAAAGGTTTATCAGAAGTTACAACAAGATTAAGAGAAGAAGGACAAACTATATCTCATGAAGTAAATAATTATGTAACAATAAACTTATTTACTACAATTACAAATGCAAACTTTGATGATGCAGTATTCTATGAAAGAGTTAAAGAAACTCTAAGAATTAAAAATGAATTAATCGTAAAATTAAACAACAAAGAAAACTTATCAGAAGCAGCTATGTGGTATACACAATCAAATGCTGAAATAGATAAGAAATTAGGATTAATTGAAAAGATTAAGACTGCTTTTGGTGGAAGTAGTGAAGTAGACTTTGTTGATTCAGTATTAGATGAGAAGTCAACTAAGGTTGGAGTACTTGCAACTAAAGATGAAGACATCAGAAGTTTAAGAGAACTTATTACATACGGATTAAAAGGTATGTCAGCTTACCTTAAGCATGCAAATGAATTAAATTATGATAGCGAAGAAGTAAATGCATTCATGCAAAAAACTTTAGCTAGTCTTTTAGATGATTCGTTAACAGTAGATCAACTAGTAGCATTAACTTTAGAAACAGGTAAAGTTGGTGTTGACGGAATGGCACTACTTGATAAGGCTAACACTGAAAGCTACGGTAATCCAGAAGTTACTAAGGTTAACATTGGTGTAGGACAAAACCCAGGTATCTTAGTATCAGGTCATGATTTAAGAGACTTAGAACAATTATTAGAACAAACTCAAGGTACAGGAGTAGATGTTTATACTCACTCAGAAATGTTACCAGCTCACTACTATCCAAACTTAAAGAAGTACACTAACTTAGTAGGTAACTATGGTAATGCATGGTGGAAACAAAAAGAAGAATTCGAAGCTTTCAATGGACCAATTTTAATGACTACAAACTGTATAGTACCACCAACTTCTAAGGAAACTTATAAGGAAAGAATGTTTACAACAGGTGCTGCAGGATTAGAAGGATGCAAACATATTGAAAGAGATGAAAATGGACATAAAGACTTCTCAGAAATTATTGAATTAGCTAAGAAGTGTAAAGCTCCAACTGAAATTGAAACAGGAGAAATCGTAGGTGGATTTGCTCATGCTCAAGTATTTGCTTTAGCTGATAAAGTTGTTGAAGCTGTTAAGACTGGAGCTATCAAGAAGTTCTTTGTAATGGCAGGATGTGATGGTAGAGCTAAATCAAGAAATTACTATACTGACTTTGCAAAAGCGCTTCCAAAGGATACAGTTATTCTTACTGCTGGATGTGCTAAGTACAAGTACAACAAGTTAGATTTAGGAGA
>JAQXTC010000207.1 GCA_029219285.1 Clostridiaceae bacterium | reverse complement strand
TATGATGATTTAATGAATAATAATATTGAACCTTATTTAGATATATTAGAAAAAATTTCAGAAGAATCAGATTTGAATGAAGAAATAAAAGAGGCTGATACATTATCAGAAGAATTATATAATTATAAATTTGATTCAGGAGATAAAGTAGTTGGAGGATTAAAGACTAAATTTAAAGCAAATGTAGAAGCAATTAAAAAATTGAAGGAATTAGATGCAGAAAACAGATTAGCAACACCAGAAGAACAGAAAATACTTTCACGATATGTGGGATTTGGTGGAATGCCACAGGCTTTTGATAAAAATGCTTCAGGATGGGAAAAGGAATATGAAGAATTAAAAGATTTATTGACTAAGGATGAATATGAAAGTGCAAGAGCTTCAACTACAACATCATTTTATACTTCAAATGAAGTTATAGGAGCAATATATAAAGCATTAGATAATTTTGGTTTTGAAGAAGGAAATATATTAGAACCTGCAATGGGAGTAGGAAACTTCTATGCTTCAATACCTGATAAAATGTCAGGATCTAATATGTACGGAGTAGAACTTGATAAAATATCTGGAGAAATATCAAAACAGCTATATCAAAAAGCAAATATTCAAGTAAAAGGATATGAAAAAACAAGTTTGCCAGATAACTTCTTCGATGTAGCTATGGGAAATGTACCATTTGGAGATTATAAGCTATTTGATCAGCAATATAATAAGAATAATTTTCTTATACATGATTATTTCTTTGCAAAAACTTTAGACAAGGTAAGACCAGGGGGAGTTGTTGCATTTGTAACATCTAAAGGAACTTTAGATAAAGCAAACCCTAGTGTAAGAAAATACTTGGCAGAACGTGCAAACCTTATTGGAGCTATAAGACTTCCTAACACAGCTTTTAAGGATGCTAGTACAGAAGTTACTTCTGATATAATTTTCTTACAGAAAAAAGAACGTATGTCAGTAGATTTAGAAGAACCAGACTGGATTCATGTAAGCAGGAATGAAGATGGAATTCCACTTAATGAATATTTCATTAATAATCCAGATATGATGCTAGGAAAAATGCAATATGATGTGAAAATGTTTGGAGAAAATAGTAATTATACAACACTTGTGAATGATAATCCAGACTTTGATTTAAAAAAAGAACTTAATAATGCAGTAAATAAATTATCTGCAGATATTAATATTCATAGAGAAGAAGAGTTTGATATAGACAAAGAAACTGGTGTTACATCAATACCTGCTGATCCTAATGTTAAAAATTATACTTTCACTATTATAAATGATGAAGTTTATTATAGACAAGATTCAATAATGGTGAAAAAAGATTTAGGCGATAAAGAATTTGAGAGAGTAAAGGGCTTAGATAACATTAGAAAAATTCTTAGAAAAACTATTAATATGCAATTAGAAGGCTGTTCAAATGAAGATTTGAAGAAACAACAAGAACTTCTAAGTAATCAATATGATAGTTTTACTAAAAAAAATGGTGCTATTTCAAGCAGAGCTAATGAAAGAGCATTTAGAGATGACGATGATTATCCACTTTTAACAGCTTTAGAAGAAGTAAATGAAGAAACTAAAGAAGTTAAAAAGGCTGATATATTCTATAAGAGAACAATAAATCATGTTGAAAAAATAGAAGAAGTCAGAACAGCAAGTGATGGATTAATAGCTTGTATGAATGAATTAGGAAGAGTCGATATTAAATATATACAATCTATTTTTCCAGGAAGCACACCAGAAAGTATAATAGAGGATTTAAAAGGACAAATTTTCAGAGATCCTTTAAAAGCAAGTGATGAAGATATAACAGTAGGGTGGGAGCCACAAGATGAATACTTATCTGGAAATGTAGTACAGAAGTTAGACATAGCTAGGAGCTATGCAGAAAATGATAAAACATATGAAATTAATGTTGAATCACTTGAAAGTGTACAGCCACAGCCATTAGAAGCAGGTGAAATTGATGTAAGGTTAGGTACAACGTGGATTGAAGAAAAAGATATTCAAGATTTTATGTATGAGCTTTTTGATACACCAAAATATCATAGAAATACTAATAAGAATATGTTCGAAAATTCTGAAATAAGAGTACATTATAATGAAAGACAAGCTGAATGGAATATAAGTTGTAAAAGAGCACATAAAGGTATAGCTGTAACAGAAACATATGGTACGCAGAGGTTAAACGCTTATCAAATTCTTGAGGATAGTTTAAATCTTAAATCTGTTGTAGTAAAAGATAAAGTAGATTTAGGAGAAGGTAAATATAAATATGTAGTCAATCAAAAAGAAACCATGATTGCAAGAGAAAAGCAAAACACTATAAAAGAAGAATTTAAAAATTGGATATTCAAAGATCCAGATAGAAGAAACAAGTATGTTGAATATTATAATAGAAACTTTAATAATATTCGACTAAGAGAATATGATGGATCACATTTGACATTCCCAGGTATGAATCCAGAAATAAAATTAAGACCACACCAAGTTAATGCAATAGCTCGTACGTTATATGGAGATAATACATTACTTGCACATTGTGTAGGAGCAGGAAAAACATTTGAAATGATTGCAAGTTGCATGGAAAAGAAAAGGCTAGGGTTAGCAAAAAAATCTATGTTGGTAGTGCCAAACCACTTAACTGGACAAACTGGTGCTGAATTTTTAAGATTATATCCAAGTGCCAATATTCTTGTTACAACTAAAAAAGATTTTGAAAAGAAGAATAGACAACGATTTATAAGTAGAATTGCAACTGGAAATTATGATGCAGTCATAATTGGACATTCTCAATTTGAAAAAATTGCTGTATCACAAGAAAGACAGGAAAGAATGATAAGAAGCCAAATTGAAGAATTAACCTTTTCAATTAAGGAAGCAAAAGAAAATAATTCAGAAAATTGGTCTATAAAACAGATGGAAAAATTTAAAATGAATTTACAATCACAACTAGAAAATCTCATGGATAAGCCAAGAGATAATATGGTTAGCTTTGAGGAATTAGGGGTAGATTCTTTATATATAGATGAAGCTCATAATTATAAAAATTGTAGTGTATATACTAAAATGAGAAATGTTGCAGGAATAAATACTACAGCAGCAAAGAAATCAACGGATATGCTTATGAAATGCCAATATATTCAAGAAATTAATGATGGAAAAGGTGTTGTATTTGCAACTGGAACACCAGTTTCAAATTCAATGGCTGAAATGTACGTAATGCAAAGGTATTTACAGCCGAAGGCATTAGCAGAAAGGGGATTATCGCATTTTGATGCATGGGCTGCTAACTTTGGAGAAGTAGTAAATTCATTAGAACTAGCACCAGAAGGAACAGGCTACAGAATGAGAAATAGATTTTCAAAGTTTACAAATCTTCCTGAGTTAATGAATATGTTCAAAGAGATTGCAGATATTCAGACACCTGATATGTTAAATCTTGATGTTCCTGAACTTGAAAATGGAGAGTATAAGATAATTGCAGCAGAGCCAAGTGAATTTACACAAGAGAAAATGGATGAGTTTGTTGAAAGAGCCGAACAGATCAGGAATGGAAATGTACCTTCAAGCATAGATAATATGTTAAAAATAACTAATGAAGCTAGATTGTTAGGAACTGATCCAAGACTATTGGATGCTAGAGCAGAAAATGAACCTGATTCAAAGGTAAATAAATGTATAAATGCAGTTTTTGAAGAATATCAAAAATCAAGCTCCTTCAAAGGAACACAAATAGTATTTTGTGATGTAGGTACACCAGGAGGGAATAAGGAATTTTCACTTTATGATTATATAAAAGAAGAATTAGTAAATAGGGGTGTACCAAAGGAAGAAATCTGTTTTATACATGATGCTAATACAGACAAGCAGAAAGAAGATATGTTTGCTGATGTAAGAAACGGTACTAAGAGAATTATATTAGGAAGTACAAGTAAAATGGGTGTAGGAACTAACATTCAGACAAGATTAGTTGCATTACATCACTTAGATTGTCCTTATCGTCCAAGCGACATTGAGCAACGTGAGGGTAGGATTTTAAGACAAGGAAATAAAAATGATGAAGTAAATATATATAGATATGTTACAAAAGATACATTTGACAGCTACCTATGGGAAATGGTAGAGAAGAAACAAACATTTATAGGACAGATTATGACATCAAAAACAGTAGATAGAAGTTGTCAGGATATAGACCAGACTGCACTTACATTTGCACAAGTAAAAGCTATAGGTACAAAAAATCCATTAATTAGAGAAAAAATGGATTTAGATAATGATGTTGCTAGATTGAAAATGCTTAAAACAGAATTTGAAAAGCAGAAATATAGAAATCAAGATAATTTCTTATTTAAATATCCAAAGTTAATAAGCAAAACTGAACAGACATTAGACTTAATTAATAAAGATATTGAATTAAGGAATAAGAATCAGGGTGAAGATTTTTCAATTACTATAAAAGGGAAAGTATATACAGAGAGAGTTGCAGCAGGAGAAGTAATTTCTGGACTTAAAACATTAAAAGATGAATGTATTGGTGAATATAAAGGATTTAAACTTTATATTGAAAGAGATATGGCACTAGGTGATAAACTTATTGTTGATGGTAATTTTAAATATAATGTAGAGCTAGGACATAGTCCAAGCGGAAATATGATAAAACTTGAAAATGCATTGGATAAATTAGATGAGAAAGCAGAAACACATAAAAATAAGCTAGAAGAATATAAAAGTGATATGGAGCAATCAAAAAAGGACTTTGAAAAGGAATTTCCACATGAAGATGAATATAGAGAAAAACTAGCTAGACAAAATGAATTAGATTCGTTACTAAATCTTAATAAATCAGAAGATGAAATTGTTGAGGAAGATAGTGAAGTAGTAAAAGGAAAAACTAAATCAAGAGAAGAAGAAAGATAATATTTTAATTTGTAAAAGGCTAAACTTTAGCCTTTTATTTTTTTACAATATTGACACAAAAATCAATAGTAGTAAAATTATAATATAACTTTAATTAACTTATAAGTTAATTGCACCAGGGGGAGGAGTATATATGACAGATTTAAATGAAAACTTTAATAAAAGA
>JAQXTC010000206.1 GCA_029219285.1 Clostridiaceae bacterium | reverse complement strand
TAAAGGTCATAAACTATTAATTGATTGCGGCGAAGGTACACAAGTTTCTATGAAAATGTGTGGTACTGGTTTTAAAACTATAGATTATATATTAATATCTCATTGTCATGGAGATCATATTCTGGGCTTACCAGGTCTTTTACAAACAATAGGTAATAGTGGGAGAGAAGACAAAATAACAATTATCGGACCACAAGGCATTAAAGAAGTAATGGAGGGCTTAATGGTTACTTGCAAGTATTTGCCATATGATGTAGAAGTAATAGAAAATCCCAAGGAAAGCATCAGTATCTTTGATGATGATCTTATTATTTCAACTGTAAATGCGGATCATAATATACCTTGTCTTGGCTATTCGCTATATTTTAAAAGATCAGCAAGATTTGATGTTGCAAAAGCTGAGGAAAATAAGGTACCTAAAAACTTATGGAATAAGCTACAAAAAAGTACTGAATCAATTGAATTTGAAGGCAAAACCTATAAAAGAGACATGGTCCTTGGTAGAGGTAGAGAAGGGCTAAAAATCGGCTATATTACAGATTCTAGGCCTTTAGAATCAATGAAAGAGTTTTACTTTAAATGTGATATGTTATTTTGCGAAGGAACCTATGGAGATGATTTAGATTTAGATAAAGCTATAAAAAATAAGCATATGACCTTTAGAGAAGCAGCTACTTTAGCAAAAAGTGCAGATTGCAAGGAATTATGTTTAACTCATTTTTCTGTAGCTATGATGGAACCAAAGGATTTCTTAGCAAATGCCACTAGTGTATTTCAAAATACTAAAGCTTGTGAAGACAGAATGAAATTCAGCTTGAAATTTCCAGAAGATTAAGTATATGCATTTAACTTGAGTTTATTATGGTATTATTATAGTAATACATAAATGGAGTGGAGAATAATGATAAACGCAATAGATTTCGTTAAAGAACATAATTTATATTTGAAAGTTACAACTTCAACTGCTACCTTTGATAATTATAATAGCTTTTTTAATATCTATAGTGAAATGGATGAACCATGTAGAAGAGTAGTAGTTATAACACCTTACAGTGATTTAGAAGAAGTTAATGAGGTGGATAAGGGGCAACCAATAATTAAGGATAGACTTATAGATAATAATTTATGGCTTGAGGAGTATCCTTTAACAACTGTTCCCTCAAAGATTGATTTAAATAAAATTGTTTTAAGTGATGAGCAAGTTAAATTATTACTTAGCATTGATAAATAACTTAAACCAATTAAGCATATTATTCAAATTAACCTATATATTGACAATTAATGCTTGGTAGGTTAAAATAAAGAAAAATTAAAAAAGGTAGAGGTGCTGTTTATAAAGAGTAATCTATTCTGGTGGGCACACATTTAAAGAATAGTGGAAAGGTATAGCAGCCGAAGGATAAGGTTTTTTATGCAGAAAAGTTATCCTGGGTATGCATAAAATATATGTATAACTGTCACGAAAGTGGAGGGCTACAATTTTAAAAATATTGATTTATTAAAATGAAACTATAGTCCATCATAGAGCAAATGATGGGCTTATTTTTTGAAGTTGCCCTTACCTATAAATGGAGGTAAGAAAATGAAAATTGAAGGCGTATGGTTACCAATTATAACGCCATTTAAGGATGGAGAAATTGATTTAGTATCCTATGAAAAGTTATTAAACCATTATATCGGTGAAGGAATCACAGGGGTTATGCCTCTGGCAACAACAGGTGAAACTCCAACTTTAACAGAATTAGAATATGAAAAAGTTCTTGATAAGACAGTAGAAGTATGCAAAGATAAGATTCATGTATTTGCTGGTGTAGGTGGTAATAATACTAAAGCCGTTATAGATAAGGTACAGGTAGTTAAAAAGCACGGTGTTGATGGTATATTATCAGTAAGCCCATTTTATAATCGACCTGATCAACGAGGTATTTATGAGCATTTCAATGCTATATCTGAAAGTACTGATTTAGATATAGTACTTTATAATATTCCTTATAGAACAGGTAGAAATATGGAGAATGAAACATTATTTAAACTTGCTGCTAAAGAGAATATTATTGGAGTAAAAGATGCAACTGGTGATTTTAATAAGACAATTGAACTTCTATTAAACAGACCAGAGAATTTCAGTGTTATGTCTGGGGAAGATATGTTCTTTTATAATTCAGTGCTTCTTGGAGGTGAAGGAGGCATTATGGCTTCTGCACATGTTCATACTAAGGAGTTTATTAAGGTATATAATGACCTGAAGAACAATGATTATAAGAAGGGGTTAGAGACTTGGAAAGGCTTAGCTAAGTTTATACCTTTATTATTTAAAGAACCTAATCCAACACCAATTAAGTATGTCTTAAGTAAGATGGGTCTAATTGATTCAGATGAAGTCAGACTTCCGCTTGTAGGTATCAGTGAGGGCTTAAAGAAAGAATTATCATTCTTCAAATAAATTAAAAAATAATGCTTCAGAATTTAAGTCTGAAGCATTATTTTTTTAAGATCTATTCGATTATTCTTTCTGAAATAGTCATACATATTGTTTCTTCAATTTCTCTAAGCATTCTTTCATTCTTAGGATCTATGAAAAGACATGTATATCCCTCTTCACCTTTTCTTCCTGTTCTACCTATTCTATGGATATAAGTTTCAACAGTCTCGGGAATATCATAGTTATAAATATGTGTTACCCCATTAATATCAAGACCACGAGAAGCTACATCAGTGGCAATAAGATATTGTGTTTTAGCATTTCTAAAGTCTTTAATTATTCTTTCACGCTTATTTTGTGGTATGTCACTATGTATCTTAGCACAATTAAATTTTGCTGAGCTAAGCTTAACTTCAAGTTCATCAGCTCTACGTTTAGTTCTACAGAAAATTACTGCTAAAAAAGGATTATCCGCTTCTAGAACCTTCTTTAAAGCATCACATTTCCATCTATCTGTTGTATGAACAACTTCTTGTTTTATGTTTTCTAAAGTCATTTCCTTTTTTACAGATACTACCGAAGGATTATCCATAAATCTATAAGCAAGCTTTTTAACCTTAGAATCCATAGTAGCAGAGAAACAAAGCATTTGATGCTTCTTAGAGCAGTGCTTTTTAATTTCTTCAACTTCATTTTTAAAGCCCATAAATAACATTTGATCAGCTTCATCTAAAACAAAAGTCTGAATCTTCGATAAATCGATAGTCTTTCTTTTTAAGTGATCTAAAAGTCTACCTGGTGTAGCAATTATAAGGTGTATAGGCTTTCTATTTAGCTTTTTAAGCTGCGAACCTATATCTTTACCACCAAATACAGCTAAAATGTTTATATCTTTAGCTTCTTGAAGTATAGAAGCTCTTTCATATATTTGAATAGCTAGTTCTCTTGTTGGTGTTAAGATAATTGCTTGAGTATTTTTAGATTTCTCATCAATGTTTTGGAAAATTGGTAGTAGGAAAGCTAAAGTTTTACCTGTCCCAGTTTCAGCTTCTGCGATAACATCATTTTTCCCTCTTATAAGTTCTATTGTTTCTTCTTGAATTGGTGTTGGATTAACTATGCCAATGCCTTTTAATATATCAACTAATTTATTATCAATTCCTAAATCTTTAAAAGTCATCTGTATCTACCTTTCAATATTTATTAGCGTTACTATAATAACACAAAATATTAATTAATGCAGATTTTCTTAACATTCTTAAATATTAAAAACTTTCATATTATAATATGAGCAAAAAATAAAAGGAATTGAAAAGACAATGAAAATAATTTGTACTATGGGGCCAAAAGTTACTAGTATAAATGACATTGAAAAATTTATTCAAGCCGGAATGACTGATGCTAGGTTTAATTTTTCCCATGCTGACTATAAAAGATTTGATTATCTTATTAGATTGCTAAAGGATAATTATAAAAATATAAGAGTAATTCAAGATCTTCAAGGAAATAAATTAAGGGTTTCTAAAAAATATATAAGTGAGCGAAAAATATATAATGGTCAAAAAATATTATTTTGTATGGAGAACTATTATGAAAATATTATAGCTAGAAATAAAGGTATAGTAATACCCTTTGTATATTCTGGTAAGTTTAGTGATTTCAAAGATGTTAGTACTATTTTAACGAAAGATGGAACTATGAAATTTAAAGTCATTAAACAATTTAGAAATTCATTATTATGTAAAACTGAAATAGGGGGGATAATCAGAGCAGAGAAGGGAATAAATGCTCCGGGAATAAAAAGAAACAATCTTAGATTAACGGATAAAGATAAAGAGGATATTATATGGGGACTAAAACATAATGTGGATGTTGTTTGCTTATCTTTTGTCACATGTTCAGAAGATTTACAGGAAATCAAAGAATACATAAAAGAAAAGAAAAAGGAGCTTAATGTTAAAAATAATATTAAGATATGGGCAAAGGTGGAGTGCATGGAAGCTATAGAAAATTTTGAGGATATACTTAAGGCAAGTGATGGAATAATGCTAGGTAGAGGTGACTTAAAGGGGGAATGTAATACATATATGTTACCAATAATTCAAAGTGCAGTTATTAAGAGGATGAAAAAGAGCAAAAAGGAATTTATTATCGGTACATATATTCTAGAATCAATGAAAAGAAGGCTCATTCCATCAATTTCTGAACTTAATGATATATATAATTTTGTTAATAATAAGGTTCATGGATTAATGTTAAGTACTGAGATTACTGCATCAAATGAACCTGAAAAATTAATAAAATTCTTATTTAATGCCATTAAGAAATATGAAAGCCCTATTGATTAATTGATATATGCGTGCTATTTTAAATTTGAGTAACTTAAATTAAGGAATGATAAAAATGGATTTTGTTGCAATAGATTTTGAAACTGCAAACGAAAAAAGATACAGTGCTTGCGCTTTAGGAATAACTAAAGTTGTTAATGATGAAATAGTTGAAGAAAAATATTGGCTAATTAAACCTCCTGAAATGAGATTTGTAGCTCAAAATACATGGATACACGGTATTTTTCCAGAGGACGTTGAAAATGAAAAGAATTTTAAAGAGCTTTGGGATGAAATTAAACCTTATTTAGAAAATGAACTTGTTATAGCTCATAATGCCTCATTTGATACAAGCGTTTTAAGAGCTCTTCTTGATTATTATGATTTAGAGTATCCTTCCTTTCAATATGCATGTACAGTGATTTTATCGCAAAATCATA
>JAQXTC010000205.1 GCA_029219285.1 Clostridiaceae bacterium | reverse complement strand
TTGCTTATAACGAGATGTTTATTAAGTGCACCCATTTTTAAAAACGAAAGGTAAAAAAATAAGAAAATATACAAAAAAACAACCATAGCAGTTTTAGGCTGCTATGGTTGTTTGATCTTAAGGACTTTTTTTACAGCTCCTTTTTATATAAAAAATTACGATTAACATTTAAAAAATAAGTGATTTCCTATAGTAGTTGTATCCTTTTTTTCAGTTTCTTTCATCCAAGTACAAGTAGATATAGATGGATTATAGAAGAACAATGCTTCATTAGTAGGATCTACACCACTTATTGCATCATAGACGGCAGAATAACATGTATTATCAGGAAAAGCTTTTATATCGCTATTTTTAACACATGAGAATGCTTTGGGTTGAAAAATCACATCTCTAACCGTGTTAGGAAACTTTGGACTTAATACTCTATTTAAAACAACAGAAGCAACAGCTACTTTTCCTTCGTAAGGTTCACCTCGACTTTCGGCATAAACAAGCTTTGCCATTAGGTCTACATCTGACTGAGTTAAGTATAAAGTTTTTGAACCATTATTAAAAACCTCTACTACGTCATCTATATTTTGTGAATTACTGTCATTACTAGTGGTATTAACTATTTCAGTGTTTTGTGAAACAGTGTCAGCCTTAACACTTATGCTATGGCTTAAGAGTATAAATAGTGAAAGGGCTAAACAAATTAAAAATAATTTTAGAAAATTTTTCATATAAACCTCCTTTTCTAACCCAGTCAAAAACTATTATGACCCAAAGGAGATTTATATATACTAGTTTTTTTTAAAATTATCCAACTCTGTCTTTAAATCCTTGAAACTATCGCAGAAATCATTATATTTAGAAAAACTATTTTGATAATTTTTTGCAATGTTTTCATCATTATTAGATTTAGATGATTGCTCAACTATTATTGAATGTTCAAGTGAAGTAATATATAAATCATAATAGTTTAGAGTATCTTGCAAACGAGAATATGAATTTGATGCATCTTCAGGTATAGTCATTGAATAACATGAGTTCTTTATTTCATTAAATTTAGATTTTTTTAATTTGACATCATTCAAAAGATTATCAAGGTTTCTGTTATCTTGTTTAATTTTTATATAAGCTGGTTCTAAATCTTCACTTATATTGTTAAATTCATCTATACATTTTTCGATATTATTCAAATAAGCTTTGTTCATATCAATTCGGATATCATTTGCTTTGTTAATCTTTAGTACTGTACTAAAGTAGTTGAAAGAGGATTCAAAAAACTTAATGCTTTCATCAGAAAGGTTTGGTGTAATACCTATTATGTTTAATGAATCCAAATCATTTTTTAATAAGGCATACGTAGTATAATATTTGTTATATGTGGTAACCATATCTTTATCATCTGGATTTCTTATTAAGTTTAAGGCTAATTCATAGAGTGTTATGTTATAGTCAGCAGTTTCTAGTAGTTTTGCTTTGGTAGATTCATTTTCCTTATTAACTTCTAAGGATGATATATCATTTTTTATGTTATTTAAGTTAGTAAGTTGATTAGTTAGAATTTCTTCGGCTTGTGTTAGGTTAATTCCATTACCATCTAATGCATTTTTTAAAGCAGAATTACAGTTGATTATTTCTTGAGTGTATTTATTTAACTTATTAACTTGCTTATTAGAAGGTAATAAATTTATAAAGGCTAATATTAATATGGGTAAAAGTATTATAGCTACAAATATATAGATGAGTTTTTTATTTGGCTTAAAGTTTGATAGATCCATAGAAAGCCTCCTTTCTCCTTGTATTAAAATGTATATTTAGTGAAAAATAAAAATAGTATAAATTTATATTAAAAGTTAATAAATTTGTAATTACCAATAGTATGAAGAAAATTTTTTTTAGTGTATAATTTTTATAGAGAATTAATTATTGTTTTTGCAAGAGGTGGGCTTGGTGCAGGAATTTTATGTTTTACTATTAAATATTATTAAAAATATATCTATATGGTCAGTAGTAGATATTGCTGTAGTATCTTATATATTTTATAAGGCATTTTTATTAATTAAAGAAACAAGAGCCGAACAAGTACTTAAAGGAGTAATATTAATAATTGCATTGCTTCCAATAAGTAGTATTTTAAAGCTGGATGTGCTTAATTTTATTTTAACAAAGACACTAACAATCGGAGTTTTATCTGTTGTGATTATATTTCAACCTGAAATTAGAAAAGCACTTGAGCATTTAGGTAGAAGTGCTTTTGAAGAAATACATGGTGTTGAAAATGTGGAAGAAAGAAATGAAATTGTTAATGAAATTGCTGTAGCTGTGGATAATTTAGCAGAAAGTAAGACAGGAGCTCTTATTGCAATTGAGCAAGGAACAGGTCTTGGAGAGGTGCTTGCATCAGGTACAATAATTGATGCAAAAGTGAGTTCAAATCTTTTAGAAAATATTTTTGTTGTTAATACACCATTACATGATGGCGCAACAATAATTAGAAAGGGTAGAATACATGCATCAGGGTGTGTATTACCTTTAACGGATAACGTATCAATTAATAAAAAACTTGGAACAAGGCATAGAGCTGCGATTGGCTTATCAGAGGTTTCAGATGCATTAATAATAGTTGTATCTGAAGAAACAGGGGTTATATCTTTAGCTGTTAATGGAAGATTAACACGTAATTATGACAAAGATAAATTAAAATCAATATTATTAAAAATAATGGATAATAGAGATTCTAAAAGAGTGAAAACAGCTGGAGAGAAGGTGAAGTCATGGATAATGGGAATAAAGAGAGGTTGATAGCTAAAATTATATGTGTTATTTTAGCCTTTGCATTGTGGCTTTATGTTACTAATGTAGAAAATCCAACAAGGACTTCATCAATGAGTGGAGTAGAAGTAAAGGTTCAGAATGAAGATGTCCTTAAAAATTCAAATTTAGCATTAACTCCGGGGCAAGAATTTAATGTTGATTTAAAGTTAGAAGGTCCATCTAATGAAATATATAGTGCAAAGAAAAGTGATTTTAATGTTGTTTTAGATTTAAATTCTTATGCATTAAAAGAAGGGGAAAATACAATTCCGGTTCAAGTTGTTGATTATCCTTCAGGGATTAGTATAAAAAATGAAGGGTTATTATATGTAAAAGTAAATATAGAGCCATTAATTGAAAAAGAGGTAAAAGTAACATCAGCAGTAAAAACTACATATAAAAATGGGTTTAGTCAAAATTCGCTTAATATTAGTCCAAAGTCAATAAAGGTTTCAGGAGCAAAAAGTTCAGTAGAAAAAGTGGCAGAAGTTCATTTGGTAGGTAATGCATCAGATATAGATGAAAATTTCCAAAAAGATTTTAACCTTATTGCTGTAGATTCAAATGGAGATGAAGTTAAAGGCATAGAATTAAGTGAGCAAAAAGGTTTCTTAAGTATTGGAGTTGGAACTCGAAAAGAAGTTAGTATTGTAGCAAATTCAAAGGGCACATTAGCTGATGGATTAAATTTAGAAGGAATTGCTTTAGAAACTCAAAAGGTTACAATAATGGGAAGCAATGAACTTATTAATAAAATAGCTTACATTTCAACAGAGGATGTGGATTTGTCAAATATAACAGATACAAAATCCTTGGATTTAAATTTAATTATTCCAAATGGAGTAGTTGTTATTAATGATATAAAATCAGTAAAAGCAACGGTTAACATAAAAAAAATTGAATCAAATACTGATGAAAGTAAGGATGAAACTATAACAAAGGTTATTGATAATGTAAAAGTAACACTGAAAGATAAAAATGATAAGAAATTTAATTATGATGTGAGCAATATAAGTGTAACAGTAAGTGGAAGCAAAGATGATTTAAGTAAGATTACAAGCGATGCAATTAGTGCAACTGCTTCTGTAGCGGATGTAACTGAAACTGGTGAAAAAGAAGTTGTAGTAAATGTGAATTTATTAAATGAAAGTGCGAATGTTAAAATAATAAGTAAGCCAGATAAAGTGAAAATTAAAGTCAGTAATTTATAAAACTATGGACATGCATTTTAGTGGGTGAAGATAATAATTTGTTTTAGGGTAAAGATGCCTAAGTAAGAAATAAATTATTATTCCATCCACTTATTTTTTGTGCTATAGTATACAAGAAATTTAGAATTACTAATTAATTATTAAGAATTAACAAGAAAACTCCTGAGGGAGTTTTTTAATACTATATTATATAGAATTTTAATGATTAGCCTATATTAGGAGGAGTGTGAGTGTATGACTATTAGAATTAATAATATAAATTTAACAATTGATGAGGATACCTCTGTAATAAAGCATAAAGTTGCAAAACATCTAAGAATTCATGAAAATGATATTAAAGAAATGAAAATAATTAAAGAAAGTATAGATGCTAGAAAGAAAGATCATATAAAGTTTAATTATTGCGTAGATATTAAGTGTGATAATGAAAAGAAAGTTTTAGCAAAGGCAAAATGCAAAGATGCTAAATTAGAAGATGATAATTTTAGAGAACCTTTAGTTCATGGAAAGAAAGAATTAAAGTCAAGACCAGTAGTTATCGGCTTTGGACCAGCTGGAATATTTGCAGGATTAACTTTAGCTAAGGAAGGATATAAACCAATTATCTTTGAACGTGGAGAAGATGTGGATAATAGAACAAAGACTGTGCAAAAATTTTGGGATGGAAAAGAGCATTTAAATCCAGAGTCAAATGTTCAATTTGGTGAAGGTGGAGCAGGTGCATTTTCTGATGGGAAACTCACAACTAGAATAAAAGATAAAAGATGTAGTTTCGTTCTTGAAGAACTTGTTAAAGCTGGAGGGCCAGAAGAAATAACTTATGTAGGAAAGCCTCATATAGGTACGGATATATTAAAAGATGTTGTGAAAAATATACGTGAGCAGATTAAATCTTTGGGTGGGGAAGTACATTTTAATTCAAAGTTAGAAAAAATAAATGTTAATGATGGAAAGCTTGAAAGTATTATTGTAAATGGCGCAGAAATATCTTGCGAAGCTTTAATTTTAGCAATAGGACATAGTTCAAGAGATACATATGAAATGTTAAATGAACAAGGAATATTTATGCAACCTAAGGCTTTTGCTATAGGCGTAAGAATTGAACATCCTCAAGAATTAATTAATGTAAGTCAATATGGAAAATATGCACACCATCCTAGATTAAAAGCAGCTGATTATAGACTAGCGTATCAAAGTGAAAAAGAAAATAGAGGAGTTTATTCATTCTGTATGTGCCCAGGTGGGGTTGTAGTTGCAGCAGCCTCGGAAAAAGGTAGATTAGTATCTAATGGTATGAGTTATCATGCTAGAGATTTAGCTAATGCAAATTCAGCATTAGTTGTAACTGTAGGACCAGATGATTTTGGTAGTGATAATCCACTTGCGGGAATGGAATTTCAAAGATATTATGAATCTTTAGCATATAAGTTGGGAGGCGGAAATTACAAAGCTCCTGTTCAACTTGTTGGTGACTTTTTAAATGATAGAAAGAGTACAAAAATAGGAAAAGTCATTCCTTCTTATACAGCAGGATATGAGTTTAAAGAAATAAAAAATTGCTTACCTGATTATGTCATTAGAACTTTAAAAGAAGGGATAAAAGTATTTGATGGAAGAATAAAAGGCTATGCTATGGATGATGCTGTTTTAACAGGTATTGAAACTAGAACATCCGCTCCAGTTAGAATATCTAGAACAGATAATCTTGAAAGTGTTAGTGCTAAAGGCCTTTATCCAGCTGGAGAAGGTGGTGGTTTTGCTGGAGGAATAATATCAGCAGCTGTAGATGGAATAAAAGTGGCAGAAAAGATTATAAATGAATATAAAGAAATGTAAATTTGAAATATTCTGAAAACTCGTGTTTTCGGAATATTTTTTGTTACAATAAAAATAGCATAAATGGCAATTTTTGTGCGAATATTTGTTATAAAATTAACAATAAGTTTAAGGGGGAAAAGTTGATATTATTTTTAATAATACAACTTCTAAATAAATTATTAACAAAAATCGTCTAATAATAAAAAAATAACAAGAGGTGCATAGAAAATGAGTAAGAATTTTGACGACTTATTATCAAAGGTTAAGGAATGCAAAAGAAAAAAGGTTGCAGTAGCAGTTGCACAAGACGAACCAGTTCTAGAAGCAATAAAGGCTGCAAAGGATAAGGGAATAGCTGATGCCATCTTAGTAGGGGACAAAGATAAGATAAAGGTAGTAGCAGAAAAAGTAGGACTAGATTTAACAGATTTTGAAATTATTCATGAACCAGATGTTAAGAAAGCAGCTTTATTTGCTGTTCAATTAGCTTCAACTGGAAAAGCAGATATGGTCATGAAAGGATTAGTTGATACAGCTACATTTTTAAGAAGTGTATTAAATAAAGAAGTTGGTCTTAGAACTGGAAAGGTAATGTCACATGTGGCAGTATTCGAAATAAAGGGATACGATAGATTAATATTCTTAACTGATGTTGCATTTAACACATACCCAGAATTAAAGGAAAAAGTTCAAATTGTAAATAATGCAGTAAAAGTAGCACATGCATGTGGTATTGAATGTCCAAAGGTAGCACCAGTTTGTGCAGTAGAAGTTGTAAATCCAAATATGCCAGCAACTATTGATGCATCATTATTATCAAAAATGAGTGATAGAGGACAAATTAAGGGATGCATTGTTGATGGACCTTTAGCACTTGATAACGCATTATCAGAAGAAGCTGCAAAACATAAAGGAGTAACTGGACCAGTAGCTGGTAAAGCAGATATACTTTTATTACCAAATATAGATGC
>JAQXTC010000204.1 GCA_029219285.1 Clostridiaceae bacterium | reverse complement strand
CTTGGAAACACTACTAAAAGTTTTAAATATAATTTAGAACCTAGTTTGATTTCTAAGGTTATATATCCAGAAGATGTTAATGTAAAGGATGTATTAAAGATTTTTATGATTCTTGATGAAGAAGATTCATGTTTAAAAGTTGTTTGGAATGAGGAGTTAAAGGAAATTCATATTCATATCATGGGTAAAATTCAACTAGAGGTTTTAAAGGAAGTTTTAAAAGAGAGATTTGCACTTAATGTAGAATTTGGACCTTGTAAAATTCTTTATAAGGAAACTATAGCTAATACAGTTATTGGTAGTGGCCATTTTGAACCTCTTAGACATTATGCAGAAGCTCATCTTTATATGGAACCAGGTGAAAGAAATTCTGGTATTACCTTTGAAAGTAAATGCCATGTGGATGATTTAAGTATTGGATATCAAAATCTTATTAAAACTCATGTATTTGAAAAAGAACATAAGGGTATTTTAACAGGATATCCCATAACTGACATTAAGATAACTTTAATTAATGGACGCTCTCATTTAAAACATACAAGTGGTGGCGATTTTAGGGAAGCAACTTATAGAGCAATAAGACAAGGTCTTGAACAAGCAGAAAACATATTGCTTGAGCCTTATTATAGATTTAAAATTAAAGTAAGTAATGAATATTTAGGCAGAGTTTTATCTGATATTTCGAAATTGTATGGTACTTTTGAAGATCCAATTATGGAAGAGGATTATGTTATCATAGAAGGAAGAGGACCAGTTAGAACTTTTATGGATTATAGTAGTTCTCTTATAGCCTTTACTAAAGGAAGAGGTATTATAAGTCTTATAGGGGATGGCTATGATGTTTGCCATAATACAGAAGAAGTTATTGAAGAAATTGCATACGATAAAAAACAAGATAGGGAAAACAGTTCAATCTCAGTATTTTGTTCAAAGGGACAAGGATACATTGTTGAGTGGGACAAAGTAAAAGATCACATACATTGTGAGATAGAAAATTAGCTTTTTGAAAAATCCATGGGTGGTAGATTTTTAAACATTAAAGGAGGAATAAGGTAATGAAAGCTAAGTATATGGTTATCATATCTTTTGATGCAGTTTCTTCAGAAGATGTTGACATATTAAATACTATGCCAAATTTCAATAAACTGATAAGTGAAGGGTCATTAATTGCAAATGTTAAGTCTGTTTATCCAAGTCTTACTTATCCTGCACATGCAACTATTGTGACAGGTAAGTATCCTAAAAATCATGGAATAATAGATAATACTAAGTTTGTCGCCGGTGATTTATCACCAGACTGGTATTGGTATCGAAAAGATGTTAAAGGAGATACTTTCTATGATTTAGCAAGACAGAAGGGTATGAAAACTTGTTCTATATTATGGCCGGTAACGGCAAAGGCTAAAATTAATTATAATTTTCCGGAAATCTTTCCAACAAAACCTTATCACAATCAGTTACTAATGTCTTTAACAGGTGGATCACCTTGTTATGAATATAGACTAAATAAAAAATATGGACATCTTAGAAAGGGCTTAGCACAGCCAGAACTTGATAGATTTGTTTTAGCATGTGCCAAAGACACTATACTTCGTCATAAACCTAATTTAATGATGATTCATTTTACAGATGTTGATACTAATAGGCATTTATATGGATATAGAAATGATAAAATCAAGGCTGCCTTAAAAAGACATGATAAGAGATTAGGTGAAATAATTGATGCTTTAAAGAAAGCAGGAATTTACGAAGAAACAGATATTATAGCTCTTGGTGATCATAGTCAAATTGACGTACATTCTATAGTTAAAATTAATAAACTCTTACTTGAAAATAAGTTAATTAAGTTGGATGAGAACAACCAAGTTGTAGATTATGAAGCAATGTGTAAGAGTTTAGATGGTTCATGCTATATTTATTTAAAAAATAAGCATGATCAAAAGCTTCATGACAAAGTTTATGAAATTTTAACTGAGTTTAAAAATTTATATCCTGGTGTTATTGAAAAGATCTATGATAATAAGCACATAGATGAATTGGGTGCTGATACTAATGCTGAATTTATTATTGAAGGTAGAGAAGGATATTATTTCATTGACGAATATATGGGAGATCCTTTTGAAAAAGTTATTGATGAAAATGTAGGTAAATTATCACATAGATATAAAGGTATTCATGGATACTCACCTGATAAGGAAAGGTATGGTACCTTCTTTATAGCTAATGGTAAGGACTTTAAAAAAGGTGTCGTACTAAAAAATGGACAACTTATAAATCATGGTCCAACTATTGCCAAAGTTCTTGGAGTTGAACTTAAAGATACTGACGGTATAGTAGTAGATGAGATAATAGAATAGAAATAAAAAGATATAGCTAGTTTGTTTTAAACAGATTATGCTATATCTTTTTTATTATTTTATAAACTGGCTAATAGCTTTGTTTAAGTCATCTATAGCTTGGGTATCACCTGAAGCTACAGCTTCTACAATACATTGTTTTATGTGATCTTGTAATATTATTTTACTAGTATTATTTAATGCTGAAATGACGGCAGCTAATTGAATTAACACTTCTGGACAATCACGTCCTGCTTCAATCATTCTTTGAACTGATTCTAAATGACCTTTTGCTTTGGCAAGTCTATTTAATACAGCTTTAGTGTTTTTATGAGTATGTATCTTGCCATCGTGAAAATGAACTGTATTATCTATTTCCATTAATTTATCTCCTTGAATTGACTTACTTCATTAAAAAATATGCTTTAAAATCCTATTTTATTAATGTTAACATTTAAAAATATCCCTAGGGGTGGCTTATATTAATTTAGCATAGAAAGTAAAAATTAATATAATAATTGAGAAGGTGATATAGTGAAAGCATTTAGAAAGATAACTTGTATTTTTATAATGATGATTATGACAGTATTTTTGGCGTTAGGTTGTGAAAGTCATGTTAATGATAAGAATATACAAGCTGAAAATAATGATTCTTATAAAGTGGATTCCATAAAACTCGAAGGAGGCATGGACTGGGGAATACCTAATCCATTTTTAAATGAGCCAAGAGGACCAGGTTCAGGTAAAATGAAGCTTGTTTATGCAAGTCTATTAGAAAAAGACGAGAACAAAGATATACCATGGCTTGCAGAAAAGTGGGAAATTGATGGTAATAATTATAAATTTGTTCTATTTAAAGGTGAAACATTTCAAGATGGAACTCCATTAACTTCAAAGGATGTTGCATTTACGATTGATTACTATAAAAAACATCCACCAGTTACTAATAATCTTGGTGTTGGCGAAAAATTCTTAATTGACAGCTATGAAATTATCGATGATGAAACTATTATTATTAAAGTAAATAAACCTAATGCAGATACTCTTAGTAATTTAGGTAGCTTTGTCATTTTACCAAAACATATATGGGAAAAGGTTGATGATCCTAATAATTATACAGGTGATGGCTATTTAGTTGGTAGTGGTGCTTTTAAGTGCACTAATTATGATGGGGCTACAGGTAGTTATGAGTTTACTGCTTATGAAGGATGGCTTAATGGTAAGCAGGCTACAAGGAAGATACAATTTGTGCCAGTAAGTGACGCTCTTTTAGCTTTTGAGAATGACGAAATAGATATAACTACAATGCCAGCAGATTTAAGCGATAAGTATCTTAAGGATGATTCTATTGGAACTATTGAAAAAACAAATGATTTCGGCTATAAGATGTTAATAAATTACGAAAAGTGTAATGACTTTTTAAATATGGAATTAAGAAGGGCTGTTTATCATGCTCTAAATAGAAAGGCAATTGTAGATAAGGTATTTAGAGGTATGGGGGAAGTAGGCAGTGCAGGTTATGTTCCGGTTGGAAGTAAATTCTATAATGAAGATGTTGAGAAATATGATTATGACTTAGAAGCTGCAAAAACCGCTTTTTCGGGAAAAGATTTAAGTATAAAGCTTTTAACAGAGGATAGTGGCGAATGTTTAAAAGTAGGAGAATTAATAAAAAATGATTTAGAAAAGGCAGGAGTTAAGGTAACTATTGAAGCCTATGATTGCACAACAAGAGACGAAAAAGTAAATAAAGGTGATTATGAATTTGCTTTAGTAGGTAATGGCGGGTGGGGAAATAATCCTCCAACATATATGCGTACATTATTTTCCGATGAATCTAAGTTTAAGGGTACTAGTCCAGCTTATATGGGGGCAATTGGATATAGTAATGAAGAAATAACCAAACTTGCTGAAGAACAGAATTATGAGGTTGACTTTGAAAAGAGAAAAAAGATGTTTAAGGATTTACAGTACTTAGTTAGTAAGGAGATTCCTATTATTGTTATAGCAAATGAATCTTCCTATTCAATGTATAAGAAAGATTATTATGATGGTTGGATGAAAAGTTATGCCTATCAACAAACTGAGCAAAATAGACTTTCATATATGGCAAGATGATGAAAGGGAAAATAGGAATTCTTATAGCTTCCTTTGTTATAATTTATATATTTAATTTTTGGATACCAAGATTAATGCCTGGTAACCCATTTTTGTATTCTACATCTGTTGCTGGAGAAGATAATGTAGGTGAGTTTACCACAGAGCAAAAGGAAGCTATGGAGAAATATTATGGATTAGATAAACCTATTTTTTCACAATTTAAAGATACTGTAATAAATAATTTGCATGGAGACTTTGGTTTAAGTATTCATTATAAGAAATCAGTTAGTAGTATTCTAATTGAAAGATTACCTTGGACTATATATATAATGGCTTCAACCTTGTTTATTAGCTTTATAGTAGGGATAGTTTTAGCACTTATAGGAATTAAAAATAATCCTTTTGATGTAATCATTTATTCTGTCTTATCTATTATTACGGAATTTCCTCCTTTTATAATTGGCATACTTTTGTTATTTTGTATTGCAGCTAATATAAGCTCTTTGCCTTTATCGGGAGCAGTTACAGCTTTTGCAAAATATCAAAGTGAAAGTCAATGGCTTTATGATGTTTTTATTCATAGCATAATGCCTATAAGTGCTTTATGTTTTGTGACTATTCCAAAGTTTTATTTTACTGCTAGAGGAAGTTTTATTAGTATTTTAGAAAAACCTTATTTAACTAATGCCAAGGCTAAAGGCTTAAAGGATAGGATAATATATTTTAGATATATTTTCTTAAATGGAATTACACCAGTTATAGCAAGGCTTTTCTTAAGTGTTGGGGCAACAGTTGGTGGTACTTTATTAGTTGAAAATGTTTTTGCTTACCCAGGGCTTGGTACAGTAATGAGAGAAGCTGTACGTTTTAGAGATTACCCAATGATACAAGGTGTGTTTTTACTGTCAGCAGTTATTGTACTTATAAGTCTTTTGGTAGCTGATATAATTAATGATTTTATCGATAGGAGAGGTATTAATAAATGAAAAATACAATTAAATATTCAGCGCTGTTTCTTTTATTAATACTATTCTTTTTATATGGAGCAACCTTTTATTCAGCAGGTGTTGATGAATTGAGTGATACTTCTTTATCACCTCCATCATTAACACATTTATTAGGAACAGATGACCTTGGTAATGACATTTATGCTCAGATTTCTATAGGCTTTTTTAGAAGTATGTTTATTGGAATAGTAACTGCAGTAGCAGCAACATTAATTGGCGGTTTTTTAGGTATTATTTCGGCTTATAAAGGTGGGACTTTAGAAAAGCTAGTAAAGTTCTTAATTAATGTATTTTTATCAGTACCACAGTTGCCAATTATGATTGTAATAGGTGCTTTTTGGGGTCAAAGTACTTGGAATGTAATATTTATAATTGCCTGTTTTTCCTGGGCTAATATTGCTAAACAGCTTTATGCAAAGGTGTTATCAATAAAGAATAAAGAGTATGTAAAGCTTGCCAAAAGTTATGGTGGCAATATGTTTTATGTAATTTATAAGCATTTAAGTAGAGAAATCATTCCATTATTAATAACTAACGGATTTTCAGTTATTGGACGTTCTATAGTTCAAGAATCCTCCTTAGCTTATTTGGGGCTTTCTGATCCGGTGGCAAAATCCTGGGGACTAATGATTGCCAAAGCTACAGCCTTTCAAGGAATCTATTTCAGTGATTATTGGAAGTGGTGGCTAGTAGCACCTATATTTTCATTGATTTTATCCGTAGTAAGTCTTAGGTTAATTTCGAGAACTTTAGAATTTAATTGGTTAAGGGGGGAGTAGTTTGACTGAAAAAGTATTGGATGTAAAAAATCTTTCTGTATCTTATGAGGATTTCCTTTTAGATTCAGTTTCTTTTTCCATAAGAAAAGGGGAGATACTATCAATTATAGGTGAATCAGGAAGTGGTAAAACCACCTTAGTAAAAGCTATTTCCTGTTTACTTGACAAAAATGCTAGAGTTTCTGGAGAAGTTTATATAGAGGGAAAAGAAATTTTATCTATGAAAGAAAGGAAAAGGAAATATCTTAGAATGACATTGTTTTCTATTGTGTTTCAAAATACAAAAGAATTATTAAATCCTTCTATGACTTTAGAAAAGACAATTAAAGAAATATTGAATAAGGACAATGAAAGGAAATTAAGCACTAACTATATAGCAAAGCTTATGAAGGAAGTTGGGTTATCAGTAGAAGATTTAAAGAGATACCCTAACCAATTATCAGGTGGTATGTGCCAGAAATTTATGATAGCTTGTGCAATTGCTTTAAGACCAAAGCTTATTATTATGGATGAGCCAACTAGTTCTCTAGATATTCAATCAAAAAAGGAAATAATTGAACTTATTCATCAACTTAATTATAAATTTGGTATATCATTTTTAATAATTACCCATGATTTAAAATTAGCCAGTGAATTAAGTACTAAAATGATTGTGTTGTATTGTGGCCATGTTATGGAAATGGGAATGACAAAAGACATATTAGAAAATCCTAAACATCCTTATTCAAGAGGATTAATCAGGTCATCTATTGGGATAAATTTAATTAAGGATATATGTGGTATAAGAACAATTCAAAGTTCAAGAGAGAGAAAAGGATGTCCTTTTTATGGCAGATGTACTCAAGGTGTATCTATCTGCAAGGACAATGTACCTGAACTAAAAAAATATGAAAAACAAAGATTATTAGCTTGTAATCTTGGCGGAATTCTTAAAGTACTAGAAGGTATTAATATAACTAAAAATTATGGCGATAAAAAAATCCTAATAAACAATAATATGTGTTTGTATAGTGGTGAAATTGTTTCCCTTATTGGTAAATCTGGTGCAGGAAAATCTACTTTAGGTAATATCTTAGGTGGATTTATAACTGATTTCACTAGTGGTGAAGTTAAATATTGTGAAAAAGAGCCAGATTTTATAAAAGAACATAAAAAAATAGGTGGTATTCAAATGGTTTTTCAAGATAGTGATGAGTCATTGAATCCACACATGACAGTATGGGAAGCTGTTAGTGAACCTTTAAAACTAGCAAAGGAAAATGAGGTTTTAGATGAATATGTGAAACAAGCACTTCTTGATACAGGACTACCTATAAGTAAAGATTTTTTTGCTAAAAGGATAAGGAATTTATCTGGAGGGCAAAAACAGAGGATTAATATAGCGAGAGCATTATCTATGAAACCAAAGCTAATGATTGCCGATGAGCCTACATCAATGCTTGATTCATCAAGTAAAGCTAATATTATAAGGCTATTAAAGGAGTTACAAAACAAAAGAGGTTTGAGCATGATAATAATTAGTCATGATTTTGAGAGTGTTTTAAAAATTTCAGACCGAATTTATTTACTTCAAGATGCTAACTTAAAAGAAATAGATATTCCTCAATTATTAAATATAAGTGTAGATAGTATTTTTGAAAATATTGTGTGAAAATAATTTAAAAAGGAATGATGTAATGATTAATAAGAAATTATGGGATAAGTGCGTACAGTTTCATGGACATGCGTGTCCAGGCTTAACTATTGGATATCAAGCAGCGGTATATGCTAAAGAATTATTAGGTATATCATTTTCACAAGACGAAGAAATAGTATGTATTACTGAAAATGATGCTTGCGGTGTTGATGCTATTCAAGTTATTTTAGGATGCAGTATTGGTAAAGGGAATTTATTGTTTCATATGCGTGGAAAACAGGCTTATTCATTTTATAATCGTAAAACAAATAAATCTGTGCGGTTAGTATTAAAAGAAGATTCTCGTAAGATGAGTAAGAAAGATAGATTTGATTTATATCAAACCAGTGAACCAAAGGAAATGTTTGAAGTTAAAGAAACTACATTAGAGGTACCTGAAAAAGCTAGAATATTTAATTCAATAGTCTGTGAGCACTGTGGTGAAAAAACATCTGAAAATATGATTAGAATCCTAGATGGTAAAAAAGTGTGTCTTGATTGTTTTAATGAATACAATAGATTTAAAGTTTAAGCAAATATATTATATTAGTATAAAGCAAATATATAAAGCATATACTAATAATGTAAGAACCAAGTAGTAAAAAAGCTGATAGCTATATGCATTAGACTTAATTTATTACTGGGTTCTTATTTTTTCTTATTTTCCTTTCCTGCAGCTTTACACAGAGCTAGAATTAATAGGGCTATAAAAACATATAAAATGATAAGAGTCAAAGTAATATTATCATCTCCTTTACAAAGTAAATATATGGTATAATACCCTTAAAAAGGAGGGAGAATTTTAATGATTAATGAATTCTTACATATTAATAAAAGATATGAGGCGTTACCCCTTATAGGACTTATTATACCAATATTTTTCTGGATATTTTTGATTGCTGAAACAGGAGTAGATTTACAATTCCTATTTGAAGAAATATTTTCATCAATATCCACTTTACTACTAATTATATTATGCACACTTTATACTATTCTTATGCTATTTCTATATACATATTTAAAAAATAGAAGATTAAATGCTAGGAATTTTCCTTTAAATACAAATTTTAATGTTGTTCTTAGAAATATTAACTTTAAGAATCCAAAAGTTAAACTAGGATATAAGTAATAATAACATGGAATATAAGTTAAAATTATGATAAAATTATATTGCTAAAAATTATATGAATTTTTTCTGACAGAAAAGAAAACTCTAATCTGGAAGAGACTATATTCTTTGATTTTATTTACTTATAAAATTATATTATTTAAATTTTTTTAGAAGAAGAGTCTCAAATAGTATTAGAGGCTCTTCTTCTTTTGTAAATCTTAAAACAAATTTATGGAGTGATTTAAAAATGGCCAAAATAGCTGTTGTAAGTTCAATATTAGAGGATGCAAGAGAATGTCAGGAAAGGTTAATAATGTAGTAGCTTCTTTTAGAGGAAGCATTTTAGGACGTATGGGATTACCATTTGCAGAAAATTTATCAATAGTATCAATTGCCTTAACAGGAGATAAGAAAGAAATTAAAGAACTAACCAAAAAACTTGAAGATATTGATGGAGTGACTGTAAATACTACAATAGCCCATAAGGAGGTTTAACTTTTTTGAATATTTACAGTATAATAGATAAACTGTATAACACTAATACAGCAGCTCGCGCAGAAATTTTGTTTTTATTAGATAATATAGATGAGGCTTCAAAGAAATACATGACAGAAAAAGCTCATTTGACTAGAATGAAAACATATGGAGATAAGGTTTTTGGGAGAGGCCTTATAGAATTCACTAATTACTGCATTAGGAATTGTCGATATTGTGGTATACGACATGATAACGAAAAAGCAGATAGATACAGACTGAGTTTAGATGAAATATTAGAATGCTCAGATATGGGAGCAGCACTTGGCTATAAAACCTTTGTTTTACAAGGTGGCGAAGATTTATATTATACGGATGATAAAATGGTAGAAATAATAAAGAAGATTAAAGAAAGACATCCTGACTGTGCCATTACTATTTCCATAGGGGAGCGAAGTTATGAGTCCTATAAAAAAATGTATGATGCTGGTGCTGATAGATATCTATTAAGACATGAAACTGCATCTAAAAAATTATATGAATCATTACATCCAAATGCAAGTTTCGAAAATAGAAGGAGATGCCTAAAAGATTTAAAATCAATTGGTTATCAAGTTGGTGCTGGTTTTATGGTTGGTCTTCCACATCAAACTAATGAAGATTTAGTAGAGGATTTAATTTATCTAAAAAAATTAAATCCTGAGATGTGTGGAATAGGTCCATTTATACCCCATAAAGATACACCACTTAAGGATGAAAAAGCAGGAACACTTGAAAAGACAATCACATTGCTTGCTATTTTGAGATTATTAATGCCAACGGTGCTTTTACCGGCAACTACTGCTCTTGGTACAATTAATCCTTTCGGTAGAGAGATGGGATTAAAAGCTGGCTGCAATGTGGTTATGCCCAATCTTTCTCCTAGGGGTGTAAGGGAAAAGTATTCTTTATATAACGGCAAGATATGTACTGGTGATGAAGCAGCTGAATGTAGAAAATGTATTGAAAACAGAATAAATAATGCTGGGTTCACATTTGAGGTATCTAGGGGAGATAACGTTACTTGGCATAGAAAGTAATTAAAGAAAAACAGGGGGAAGAAAAATGAATAGTACACCAAATAGTAATAGAAAACACATAGTAATTTACGGAAAGACTAACTCAGGTAAGTCTTCCTTAATCAATAAAATAGTTGGACAAGATGTAGCTCTTGTTTCAGAAAAAGAAGGAACTACAACAGATCCAGTGTCAAAGGCAATGGAGCTTATTCCAGTTGGGCCAGTTCTTTTTATAGATACAGCAGGTATTGGTGATAAGACAGACCTTGGGGACTTAAGAGTAAACAAAACTTATGAATATATGAAGAGAACAGATATAGCCATCTATTTAATGGATATAAATGATATAGATGATAAAGAATATGAAAATGTGAAAAGAGAATTTAAGAAATACAACATACCTCACATTCTAGTAATTAATAAAATTGATGAATTCGATGAAATTCCAAGTTCCATAAAAGAAAAATACATAGATGCAATTTTTGTATCAGCATCAGAAAATAAAAATATCGATAAACTAAAAGAAAAGCTTGTAGATATCCTTTCTAAAGAGGAAGAAGAATTGCCTATAGTTGGTGATTTACTACCTTATGGCTCAAAGGTTGTTTTAGTAGTGCCAGTAGATTCTGAAGCTCCTAAAGGAAGATTAATTTTACCTCAGGTACAAACTATTAGAGATTGTTTGGATCATGGAATTAAGAGTTATGTAGTTAGAGATACAGAGCTTGAAGAAGCAGTAAAGGAACTTAAAGATATCGATTTAGTAATTACAGATTCTCAAGCATTTAAGTTTGTTGATAGTGTAGTTCCTAAAGAAATAAAACTTACTAGCTTTTCAATGCTTTTTGCAAGACAAAAAGGAGATATAAAGGAATTTATTAATGGTGTACAAGCTGTAAGAAATTTAAAGCCTGGTGATAAGGTACTAATATCAGAAAGTTGTACACATAATGTTTCCCATGAAGATATCGGTAGAGTAAAAATTCCTAAACTTTTAAATAAGTATGTAGGTGGAGAATTAGATATAACACATAAAGTTGGACATGAGTTTGATGATGATATAACAAAGTACAAGTTAATTATTCATTGTGGAGCTTGCATGGTCAATAGAAAGACTGTAGTGAACAGAATTAAGATGTGTAAAGAAAATAATGTACCTATAACAAATTATGGAGTAATATTATCGTTCTTAACTAATACTTTGGAAAGAAGTAAAGTTATTTTCAAATAGATTATTTTAAGCAGCATTTAGTTAGATGTTGCTTTTCTAAAATATCTTATAAAAAAAGATTTGAAGAATATAATAATATTAAGAATAATTTATGATTCATTTTGTGAATTATATAGGATAATATAGATATATGAATTTATTTAAATGAAATTATATGGTTACTAAAATTTAGAAGGAGGATTAATGAATAAAATAATCAAAGTTTTATTTAGCAGAATAGTAATTACTGGAATATTAATTTTAGTTCAACTATTTACTTTTGTATTTTTAATTTTAAAATTAAGCGAATCATTTTTCTATGTTTATGTTTTATTTATACTAATTAGTCTTGCTGTTATGGTTTATATTGTGAGTAGAAAAGATAATCCTTCCTATAAATTAGCGTGGGCTATACCAGTTATGGCAGTACCTGTTTTTGGAGGATTGCTTTATCTGTTTTTTGGTGGTAATAAAATAGGACGAAAGTTAAAAAAACAAATTGAAGCTACCTATAGAGAGATTGGAGAACTTTTAGTTCAAGATAATGATCTCATGGATGAGATTTCTAAGGAGGATAAATCCGTTGCAACTCAAGTAAAGTACATAAAAGATTCAGCAGCATTTCCAATTTATAAAAATACCTTAACTGAATATTTATCTCCAGGAGAAGAATTTTATGATAAATTACTAGAGGAATTGAAGAAGGCTAAACATTATATTTTCATGGAATATTTTATTATTCATGAAGGAAAGATGTGGAATAGCATTTTGGATATTCTTATTGAGAAAGCTAAAGAAGGTTTAGATGTAAGGTTAGTATATGATGATTTAGGATGTGTAACAACATTGCCTAATCATTATTATGAAAGACTTCAAAAAGCAGGTATTAAAACTTTAGTATTTAATCCTTTAGTTCCAGCTTTATCAATTGCAATGAATAATAGAGACCATAGAAAAATTACGGTAATTGATGGACATACTGCATTTACTGGTGGGACAAATTTAGCAGATGAGTACATAAATGAAATTGTAAGATTTGGTTATTGGAAAGATGCTTCTTTAATGATAAAGGGAGAAGCTGTCTGGAGCTTTTTGGTGATGTTTTTGCAGTTATGGTCCTTTACCAAGGGAAAAACTGTTGATTATGAAAGCTATAGGCCAAAACTTACATCTAAAGAAGAGTCCTATAATGATGGATACGTACAACCATATGGTGATAGTCCATACGATGAAGAGTTAGTAGGTGAAAATGTCTATTTAAATATCATAAATAAAGCTAAGGATTATGTTTATATTTGTACTCCTTATCTTATTATTGATAATGAACTTATCACAGCATTAACTTTAGCTGCTAAGGGGGACGTAGATGTTAGAATAGTAACCCCTCACATTGAAGATAAATGGTATGCACACATAGTAACTCGCGCTCACTATGCTCAGCTAATTGAAGCAGGAGTTAAAATATATGAGTATACACCAGGATTTATCCATTCAAAAACAGTTGTTTCGGATGATATTTTAGGTACAGTTGGTACAATAAATTTTGATTACAGAAGCTTATATCTACATTTTGAATGTGGAGTATTATTATATAAAACACAGTCAGTAATGAAAATAAAAGAAGACTTTATGAATATTTTAAGTGTAAGTCAAGAAATAACTTTAGAAGATACTAAAAATGTAAAGTGGACTAGTAGAGTTATAAGATCTATTTTAAGGTTATTTGCACCACTTATGTAAAGGCTTATGGTTAATAGAAGGAAATATATATTCTACTAACCATATTTTTTTAAGGCAAATTTTGATAAAATACTTATGGGTGATAATTTATGAAACATAAAGATAAAAAGAAGAGAATAATCATGTGCTCTTCTGTGATTGTACTAATTTTAGGTGGCAGTGCACTTCTAGGAAAAGAAAGCAAGGAGACAAAAACTGTTGCAGCTATTTCAGAAAATGATTTCAAAGATGAGTTAATGATAACTCCATTAAATAATGATATGAAAATAATAAGACCTGAAAAGGAAACTATAGAAACTAGCGAACAAACTATAACTTTTTCTGGTATGAGTGATCCTAATATGGAACTTAAACTAAATGGAGAAAAGATAGATGTATTTTATAGTGGTAATTTCATTTTGGAAAAGAACCTGGAAGTTGGAACAAACACTTTTATTTTCACTTTGGGGGACAAAAGCTTAAATTATACTGTTAACAAAACGGAGAAGACAATTCAATCTGTTTCGCCAGCAAAAATTATGGAATGTATGGAAGATAGTTTGGTAGAAATAAGCGCTAAAGCTTACTGTGGTGCTGAAGTAACGGCTATAATTAATGGAGAAGAAATACCTTTAACGCAAGTTGAAAGTGAAGAATATATAGCAGCTAGAGGCACTACATATGCAAAGTATTCAGGATTTTATCATGTGCCTGCAGTTAGTGAAGATTCTAACGTGGGAAAGGTTCAGTTTGTATCTAAGTATAATGGTAAAGAATCAAAGGTAGATGGTGGTTCAGTAATAATAAAGAATAAAAATAGTAACTTAACTATGGCTAAAGTAAAAAGTGATAGAGCTTTTACATTTAGTGATAACAATTTATCTGTTACACCCCTTGTTAATAGTGCTAACTTACCAAAGGATACTATGGATTATATTACTTGTACAACAAAACTAGATGACAAAGAATATGTGAATTTATCTTGTGGTAAAAGAGTAAAGCTTGAAGATGTGGACATAATTTCTAATGGTGATAACATTGAAAATGAAATAAGTAAAATTAATGTATCTCAAAGAAAAGATAAGACTATCGTTAAGATAAATACTTTATCGAAAACACCATATGATTTAAAACTTGCTGATTTAAAGTTTAAGGATGAAGATAAGCAAAATTATAGTATTGATTCTTATGAAGTTAGTAAATTAAACATTAGTTTTGCTTTATTAAAATCAATTGCTAAAGAAATAAATTTTGAAGATAATTCATTATTTGAGTCTGCTGAGGTTAATGAAAATAATGAAATTTCATTAAAGTTAAAAAAGGATAAAATATACTGCGGTCATGATTCTTACTATGATGCAGAAGGTAATTTAATTATTGAATTTAGAAATGCTAAGTCAAACTTAAATGAAATGACAATTGTTTTAGATCCAGGTCATGGTTTAGTTAAGGATAATGTCTTAGATTCAGGTGCTTTAGGTTATAATGATATTAATGAAAATATGCTTAATTATGATATAACTTTCAAGCTTAAAGATAAGCTTGAAAAGAAGGGGGCTAAAGTTATTGTCCTTGATACAAAAGAAAATAGCTATCCATTAAAAAAGCGTGGACTTGAAGGTAAAAAAAATGATGCAGACCTTTATATTTCAATACATAATAATTCCGGGGCAAGTGGCAAAATAAATGCTACTGAAACATATTACTATACACCTTATTCAATGAATTTTGCCAAAAATATAAATGAATCGTTGAGTGAATGTTATAAAGATAAGATATTTGGTAATTCGGATATTGACTATTCCAGAGGTCATAAATACAACGATTTTACCGTAACTTTAGAAAAAACCAATCCATCTATTTTAGTAGAAATTGGTTATATCGAAAATCCAGTATCTTTTGATAAATTAATTAGAGAAAAATATCAAGAAGAAATTGCTACTTCCATAGTTAATGGAATTGAAAATAGTATTAAGTAAAAGGGGCTAAGATTAATGCAGAAAATTTTAATAGTTGAAGATGATAAGAAAATACGTGATGAATTAAATGAATTTTTAAGTAGGTATGGTTATGAATGCAGCTTATTAACTGATTTTCAAAACATTGTGAAAGAGTGTGTAAAATCTGATGCTAATCTTATTTTACTTGATGTGAATTTACCTTATTTTGATGGCTACTATGTATGTAGAGAGGTAAGAAAGGTATCTAATATACCTATCATAATTGTAACAAGTAGGCAAAGCGAAATGGATGAACTTATGAGTATGAACTTAGGTGCCGATGATTATATTACTAAGCCGTATAATACTCAGATTTTACTTGCGAGAATTACTTCACTTATGAGGAGAACTTATCAAAATCTACAAGGTGATATCATAGATTTTAAAGGATTAAAGTTTAATGTGGCTAATGGAACAATTAAATTTAATGAGTGTGAAGAAGAACTTACTAAAAATGAAAATAAAATATTAAATTATTTATTGAAAAATAAAGAAAAGATAGTTTTAAGAAATGATCTTATTGAACAGTTGTGGCAGTGTGATGAATTTATTGATGATAATACTTTAACGGTTAATGTAAATAGGTTAAGAAAAAAGCTTGAAACTATAGGGGCTAAAGATTTTATAAAGACAAAGAGAGGACAAGGTTATATATTATCATGAACATTTTAAGTTACGCAAAAGAAAGATTTGGTTTTGTTTTATCAAGTCTTTTTCTTTTATTATTTATAGTTTTTTTATTATCTGGGTTAAAGGTTGAGACCTATGCCATTGTTTTAATTTCCATATTGATTTGTATTGTTAATTTTACCTTTTTTATAAGTGAATATATTAAAAAGAAAAGGACTTTAGATAATATTTATGCCAAGGTAGAAGCTTTAGATAAAAAGTATTTATTAAGTGAGATAGTTGATATACCAGAGGATATTTATGATAAAAAGTTATATGAAATCTTAAAATTATGTAACAAGTCCATGAATGACTATGTTTCAAAAGTTGAAAGAGAAAATAAGGAATTTAGAGAATTTATAGAGCTTTGGGTTCATGAGGTTAAAACACCATTAGCATCATCAAAACTTATTATTGAGAATAACAAAGATTCCGTTACTTCAAGTATTAAAGAAGAAATTGACAGAGTAGATGATTGTATTGAAAAGGCTTTATATTATGCTAGAAGTAATACTTTAGAAAAGGATTTTATTATAAAAAATGTTTCTTTAGAATCAATAATAAATTTTTCCCTTCGTAAGAATGCCCATGCTTTAATTGAAAAAAAAGTATCAATAGTTAAGGAAAATGTGGACTTTCAAGTATTTGCCGATGAAAAGTGGATTGAATTTGTTATCCATCAAGTAATATCAAATTCCATAAAATACTTTAATAAGCAGGCAAATTCATTGCTATTTAAAGGGTTTGAAGAAGGAGAAAATATTATATTAAGTATTAAAGATAATGGCCGAGGAATGGATGAAAATACTGCACTAAAAGCCTTTGATAAAGGATTTACAGGGGAAACAGGGAGAATTTTTAAAGCTTCTACTGGAATAGGCCTCTATTTATGTAAAAAACTTTGCTTGAAGATGGGATTAGATATAAAGATTAGATCAGTAGCAGATGAATATTGTGAAGTTTTAATCTTATTTCCTAAGACTAAAATGATGACCTTTGAGTAATGTGACAATTTTGTTAGTTTAATGTTATATAGTTCGATGGATGAAAAAAACAATTGATTGTAACATTAAAGCATAAAGTGATGGAGGTAAGATTATGAATAACACAATATTAAGAGTAAAAAATATAGAAAAATATTATGGAAGAAAAGCAAATATTACAAAGGCAATTAATGATATAAGTTTTACTGTTGATAGAGGGGAATATGTTGCTATAATGGGTGCTTCAGGTAGTGGCAAATCAACACTTTTAAACTGCATTTCAACTATTGATACAGTAACTAGTGGTCATATTTTTATAGATAATAAGGACATAACTTCTTTTAAAGAGAAACAGCTTGCAAGGTTTAGAAGAGAAACTTTAGGTTTTATATTTCAAGATTTTAATCTTTTAGATACCTTAACAGCTTACGAAAATATAGCTTTAGCATTAACTATTAGCAAAATTAATCCTAAAGAAATAGATAAGAGAGTAAGAAAAGCAGCAAGGGATTTAAATATTACTGAGATTTTAAATAAGTTTCCCATGGAAATGTCAGGAGGACAAAAACAAAGGGTAGCTTCAGCTAGAGCAATAGTAACAAATCCAAGTTTGATTTTAGCAGATGAACCAACTGGAGCACTTGATTCGAAGTCAGCTAGAATGCTTTTAGATTCACTTGAAAAACTCAATCGTGAATTACAATCGACTATTTTGATGGTAACTCATGATGCATTCTCAGCTAGTTTTGCTAAAAGAGTGCTATTTATAAAGGATGGTAGAATTTTTAATGAAATAGTTAAAGGCAGAGATAGTAGAAAAGTATTTTTTGAAAAAATAATAGATGTAATCTCTTTACTAGGAGGTGATAGTAAAGATGTATTCTAAATTATCATTTAATAATGTAAAGAGAAGTATAAAAGATTATGCAATTTACTTTTTTACAATAGCTTTTGCTGTATGTATTTTTTATATCTTTAATTCTATAAAATCCCAGTCAGTTATGCTGGATATAAATAATGAGCAGAAATCCATTTTTGATGCTATAGATAATATAATGGGTAAGGCTTCAATATTTATAGCCTTTGTTATAGGTTTTTTAATTATATATTCTAATAACTATTTAATTAAAAGAAGAAATAAGGAATTCGGATTATATCTGCTATTAGGAATGGAGAAGAGAAAACTTGGAATTATTCTTTTTATGGAAACATTGCTTATTGGTATATTGTCTTTAGCATTAGGACTTGGACTTGGAGTAATATTATCACAAGCTTTATCAATAATAACTGGTAAGCTATTTGAAGCGGATGTAACTAAGTTTCAATTTGTATTTTCATCTTCAGCATGTATAAAAACAATAATATCTTTTTGTATCATGTATGTTATTGTGTTCATCTTTAATAACAGAACTATAAAAAAAGTCAAGTTAATAGATTTATTTAATTCCTTAAAGAAAAATGATAAAAATAAGATTAATAATTTATGGGTTTCTGTAGGTATCTTTATTTTAAGTATTGGCCTTATTGGTTATGGATATTATATAGTCATTGATAAGGGTATTGCAGTTATTAATGGCGAACTTGGAATTGCAGTGTTATCAGGCGCAGTGGGAACTGTTTTATTCTTTATGTCCCTTAGTGGATTTTTATTAAAGCTTATATCTTCCAATAAGGGTATTTATTTAAGAAAACTAAATATGTTTACTTTAAGACAAATTAATAGCAAGATAAATTCTACTTTTATATCTGTTTCGTTGATTTGCTTGATGTTATTTATATCAATATGTTCCTTGGCTTCAGGTATTTCCATGTGTACTAATATCAATAAAAATTTAAGAGATTTATCACCTCATGATTTTAGCTTATGGTCTTATAACCAAGCTAATATGGAAAAAATATTAAAAGATAATAATTTTGAATTTGATAAGTACTGTGACAATTGGAACTATTTCGAAGATTATGTTGATACAAATTTTACTTTTGATAAGCTATTTAACAATATTAACACAGAAGATTTAAAGAATTATTTTGTAGTTGCTAACAATGAAACTGTGCCAGTAATGAAGTTGTCTGAATTTAATAAAGAAATGCAAAGCATTGGTAAAGAAGCCATAGCATTAAAATATAATGAGTATGCCATTTTAACAGATATAGATGATGCACATAAATATTTAAAAGAAGTGCAAGATAATAAGACTTCTTTAGAGATTAATGGCAAAAAATTAATTCCTTCAAAGGATAAATATATTGAAAATACTCTAATAAATGAAACTATGAAAAATAATGTGTGTACAGTAATAGTTAGTGATAATATTTGTGATAAATTACAGGTTAGAAACACATATATGAATATGACTTTGAAAAACAAAGATGAAAATGAAAAGGAAGAAATTAAAAAACAGTTAGATTCAATAAAGAATAAAGATTCTAAGTATGATTTTTATGGTATTAGTGATATAGGTGTTAGGGCTTCAATTCAAGGTGTTGGTGTAATGATAGCATATATAGCAATCTATCTTGGAATTGTATTTTTAGTTTGTGCAGCTGTAACTATTGCTATAAAGCAACTTTCAGAAGCAGAAGACAATAAGTTTAGGTATGATCTTCTAAGAAAAATTGGCGTAGATAATAATAGTATAAATAAGTGTTTATTAAACCAAATTGGAATATACTTTTTGATACCACTTGTATTAGCTATAATTCATTCCTTTGTTGGATTAAGGATTGCCAAAGATATAGTATCTTTATTTAGCAGCGGTGTAAGTTTAACAACACTTATATTAATAAGCTTAATTTTCATTGTAGTTGTATATGGTGCTTATTTTATAACAACATATCTTTGTGCTAAAAATACCATTAAAGAGGGAATAAAAATCTCTTGAGAAAAATTATAAGGAGAATTGCGAATGAAAATACGTAAAGAATATACATGTCCATTAGAAATAGTACATGATTTTATAAAAGGTAAATGGAAAACAATTATAATATTTCAATTACGTAATGGTAACATGACATTGTCAGAGCTTCAACATTCAATAGAGGGAATTACGCAAAAGATGCTAATTGAGCAACTAAAAGAGTTAAAAGATTTTGGTATTATCAATAAACTAAGTTCAGAGGGTTACCCCCTTCATGTAGAATATTTTTTAACTAATCGAGGTATCAAAATACTTGAAGCTATAAATATAATGCAATCAGTTGGAGTAGAATATATGATAGAGCATGGACAGTCAGATATTCTTGAGAAGAAAGGTATTTGTGTGAATAAAGAGATACCCACAAAAAAGTAAGTAATTTACTTTGCCATCTTACGAAAATATAATTTAAGTATATCATGATATAAATAATTTATTTTTAGGATGTGTAAGGATTATGAAAAAAGGATTATTATTAATAGATATACAAGAATTTTATTTTAAAGGTGGATTTAGTGAGCTTTACCGTGCAGAAGAAGCAGCAAGTGAGGCCAAAAAGGTCTTAACTTACTTTCGTGAAAATAATCTTCCAGTATTTCATATACAACATATAGGTATGGAAAAAGAAGATGGGTGTTATAGACCACAAACTGAAGGCATTAGAATATATAAAGATGTTTGCCCTAATGATGATGAGTATGTAATTACTAAACAGACTCCCGATGGTTTTGTAAATACTGACTTAAAAAAATCTCTAGAACAAGCTGGTGTTGCTGAATTAGTTGTTTGTGGTATGATGACTAATATTTGTATAGATACTACTGTTCGTTCAGCAAAGGCCTTAGGGTATGATGTAACAGTAATTGAAGATGCTTGTACAACAAAAGACTTTCAGTGGAAAGGCAAGGTAATTAAAGCTACAGATATACAAAATTCCTTTATGACTTCTTTAGAGATGTTTTTTGCTAAGGTGCAATCAGCTGAAGAATGGATAAAAGAACAATAGAATTTATTTAGAAGAAAAAAACTTCCTCAAATTAATGAGGAAGTTTTTTATATGTTTTTAAACTTTTTAATGTACCAACTTATTATTATGGTTATAGCATAATCATATACTAAAAAACAAATTTCTGATGCAATAATAAACTGCCACATTGGTAAATTGATTTTTAAGTCAACCATAAAGGAATTTAAAAAACTAAAAAGTAAAAATAGTATTATGTTAAAAAAGATTAGTTTTATAACAATTTCAATTGGCATAGTTCCTATCTTTTCAATAAAGTATTTTATTAAGCCGTAAACTCCAAAGAATAGAGCATACATTAGAAAATAATTTATTGGTAGTATAAAAAAACTAATAAATGAAGTTGCAACATAAACCATAGTACCAAGCTTTAGGTTACTTCTTAAAATAGTAATTGGTATTAAGCAGGATGCTAAAGTCAATAATGCAAGTGTATTTATAGGTATTACCGTAGTAAAATAAAGTACTAATACACCAAGTGCAACCATTATCCCGCCGAAAGTTATTTCCTTAGCTTTCATAATATTTCTCTTGCCCCCTAAAGATTAACAAATTATAGGCAACCGATAAGGTCTCCACCAAAACATTCACAAAATGAATCTAAACACCAAAGTTTAATACAACAATCACAAGGATCATCACCAGCAGAAGAAGTTCTATAAGGATTTTCGTAAGCTCTTGTTCTTGATTGTAATTGTTGTAATGTTTGTCTATATTCAAAATTATTTGGATCCATGCTACAAGCAGTACTTATATTTTGAATTGCTGAGTCATACCAGCCTTTATTTACATGAACTACACCCATAAGATAAAACCATTCAGCATTTCTTTGTGAAATTCTATTCAAAATAGATTCTGCTCCCATAGTATCTCTTCTTTGAAGGCAAGCTCTGACTTGTGCAAATTCATTAGAATATCCTGATGAATATGAATTATTATAGCTGTTTGATGAACTATAGTTATTGGATGAACTATAGTTATTTGATGAAGCATTTCCGTTAGTAAGTTGATTATATGCTTCATTTATTTGAGATAATTTTTCTTGAGCTAACTCCTGTAGAGGATTATCTCTAAATTGATCTGGATGATATTGTTTAACTAATTTTCTATAAGCACTTTTAATTTCTTCCTGAGAAGCACCTGGTTTTAAACCTAAAACTTCATATGGATTCATAAATTAAGTCACTTCCTTTCTTAAGTATATAAAGTAGTTAGTTTAATATTTTATTTACATCTTATGAAAAAACATTTATTAAATTATATCATAACTTGTTA